>CAMALD010000009.1 GCA_945836355.1 uncultured Lachnospiraceae bacterium
CTTAGCGCCCTGAACTACGTCGAACTCTACAGCCTGACCCTCTTCGAGAGACTTGAAGCCTTCCATGTTCAAACCAGAGTAATGTACGAATACATCATTTCCCTGCTCATCAGAGATGAAACCAAAACCCTTCTGGTTGTTAAACCACTTAACAGTACCCTTCATGTGTATTTCCTCCAAAAAAATATAAATTCTGTGCTGTAACTTTCTGCTACAACAACCATATCATAGCATTTTTCCAATATAATGTCAAATCATTTTTTTGAGTTTCCGCATTTTATGCATTGATATCCGGTTATCGGCATCGGAAAAGTACCGCCGCGGCAAGGATAATCTGAACCAGTAAAATGCACGGCATTCCCCACACAAAATACCAGTGCTTCGTCTTGTGCCGGAACACCTGCATGCCAAGATTAGAGCCGATGCTGCCGCCAAGCAGCGCAAGCAGGAACAGCACCCGCTCGGGGATACGCCATTCCTTTCGCATTGCACGCCTTTTATCAATTCCCATGGAGGCAAAGCCCGCCACGTTAATCAGTGCCAGATATACCGCCGGAACTTTCTCAAACATCCCACTTGCCAGAAAGCTCACTATCCGGTACCGCAAGCTCAATGGATAGCTCCTTAAGCTGCTTTTCATCTACTACATTCGGAGCATCGGTCATCAGGCAGGACGCATCCTTAACCTTCGGAAAAGCGATGACATCACGGATGGAATCCTCCTTCGCCATGAGCATGACCAGACGGTCAAGCCCATACGCCAGTCCGGCATGAGGCGGAACACCGTACTTGAATGCGTTGAGCAGGAAGCCGAAACGGTCATAAGCCTCCTCCAGAGTGAAGCCCAATGCCTCAAACATCTGCTCCTGCACATGATTCTGGTATATACGAACCGAACCGCCGCCTATCTCGGTACCGTTTAAGACAATATCATATGCCTTTGCACGCACCTTGTCCGGATCGGACGTAAGCATCGGCAGATCCTCCTCCATCGGCATGGTAAACGGATGATGCATTGCCACATAGCGATGCTCCTCTTCGGAATACTCAAACAGCGGGAACTCGGTTACCCACAGGAAATTGTACTGGTTTTTATCGAGAATGCCCAGATTTCTGGCAATCTCTAAGCGCAGGTTGCCAAGTACGTCGTAAACCACCTTGTTCTTATCGGCAGCAAACAACAGCAAATCGCCCGGCTTACCGTCCATCGCTGCAATCAGTGCCTTTGTCTCATCCTCGGTCAGGAACTTGGTGAAGGAGGATTTTACGGTGCCGTCCGCAGCGATTGCAAGGTATGCAAGCCCCTTTGCACCAAAGCCCTTTGCGAACTCTACCAGTGCATCAATCTTCTTTCTCGGCATCTCACCCTGTCCGTTTGCATTGATGCCGCGAACCGAGCCGCCGGCAGCAATCGCACCGGTAAATACAGAGAAACCGCAATCCTTCACGACATCACTGACATTCTTTAACTCCATACCGAAACGGGTATCCGGCTTATCCGAGCCGTAACGGTCCATCGCTTCCTGCCAGGTCATTCTCTGGATCGGCAGCTTCACCTCAACGTTCAGTACTTCCTTGAACAGCTTCTGCAGCAATCTCTCATTCACATCAATCACATCGTCCACATCGACAAAGGAGAGCTCCATATCAATCTGGGTAAATTCCGGCTGACGGTCGGCGCGAAGATCCTCATCGCGGAAGCAGCGTGCAAGCTGGAAATAGCGGTCATAACCGGAGCACATCAGCAGCTGCTTGAAGAGCTGCGGGGACTGCGGAAGCGCATAAAAATTGCCCGGATGCACACGGCTTGGCACAAGATAATCTCTTGCTCCCTCCGGTGTGGATTTGCAGAGCATCGGGGTCTCAATCTCCAGAAAGCCTTCGTCTGCAAGGAACTGGCGTGTCAGCGTTGCTATCTTGCTGCGCATCATCAGATTGCGCTGCAGATCCGGTCTGCGAAGGTCAAGATAACGATACTTTAATCTAAGCTCCTCCTTCGTCTTGGAATCCTCCTCGATCGGGAACGGCGGCGTCTCTGCCTCCGACAGAATGCGCAGCTGTGTTGCACGGATCTCAATCTGCCCGGTCGCAAGATTGTCATTTACTGCACCGGAACGCGCCTCCACGCGGCCTACCACTGCAATTACGAACTCACTGCGGAGCTTGTATGCCTTTTCAAAGCCTTCTGTACCGATATCATTCTCCTCAAAGATGATCTGAAGAAGACCGGAGCGGTCTCTCAAATCCACGAAAATGATGCCTCCCTTATTTCTGCTCTTCTGCACCCAGCCCATCACGGTAACGGTTTCGCCGATATTTGCGGTCGAAAGCTCGGTACAGCGGTGTGTACGGTGCAGGCCCTTCATTGACTCTGCCATGATGATTACCTCACTTTAATTTATTTTGTAAAAAAATCTGCAATCTTGTCCAGCTCTACCTCGGTCTGCTCACCGGTCTCCATGTTTTTGATGAATGCCGCATTCTTTGCAAGCTCATCCGCACCCAGGATAACCGTATTCTTTGCGCCGATTTTGTTGGCATATTTCATCTGCGCCTTCACGCTGCGGTCCATATAATCGGTCTCTGTGATGATACCCGCCGCACGCAGCTTTGTCACCAGACGGTATGCCTCGGTCTTCGCCTCCGCCCCCAGTATGCCGACATAGAGCTCTACCGGCTCTTCCTCCGGCAGCTTAACGCCTTCCTTGTCGAGGAAATACAGGATACGCTCAATTCCGATACCAAAGCCTACCGACGGGATATCCTGTTTCTCATCGATCTCATGTACCAGCCCGTCGTAGCGCCCGCCTCCGCAGAGCGTAAAGCCCTCGGAATTGACAAACTCAAATACCGTCTTTGTATAGTAATCCAGACCGCGCACGATGCCGGTGTCAATCTCATACGGAATGTTTAATGCCGTCAGAAGTCTCTGCAATTCTTCGAAATGCTCCCTGCACTCGTCATCCAGATATTCGATGGTGCGCGGGGCATCCTTTACGATTGCCTTGCATTCCGGCACCTTGCAGTCGATAACGCGCAGAGGATTCTTCTGCATGCGTTCGCGGCAGGTCTCGCACAGGCAATCCTCATGCTTTTTGAGGTATGCCAGCAATGCTTCATTATATGTCTTGCGGCAATTTTTACAGCCGATGCTGTTGATATGGAGCTTGGCGTCTGTCAGTCCGAGGTCGCGGATAAAGCCGGTCAGAAGAGTAATCAGCTCAACCTCTGCCAGCGGACTTTTCGAGCCGACAAACTCCACGCCAAACTGATGGTGCTGGCGAAGTCTTCCGCTCTGCGGCTTCTCATAGCGGAATGCCTGCGTAAAATAAAACAGCTTGGTCGGCTGGCTTTCCGCATACATATTATTTTCCAGATATGCGCGGATTGCACCCGCCGTACCCTCCGGCTTTAAGGTCACACTGCGGTCTCCCTTATCGGTAAAGGTGTACATTTCCTTTTGCACAACATCGGTGGTCTCTCCTACGCCGCGCTGGAACAGCACCGTATGCTCGAATGCCGGTGTGATGATCTCCTTGATGTTGTAGGCCTTGCAGATAGCTCTTGCCTTAGCCTCGATCACAGTACGTCTGTGCATGTCCGCACCATACCAGTCCTGCGTTCCTTTTGGTCTTTGTGTAATCATATAATCCTCCTTGTAACCCTATGAACTCATTTGGAGCGTCAGCTTCATGCGGTTGATTTCCTCCCGCAGCTGTTTCTCATCCATTATTACCTCTGTCACGGTTTCATTTTTATTGCGCATCCTTATCTTCTGGTTGGCACATTCCACAAACTGCCAGATATCATTAATCTCCTCCGAATGCACAACGTTCAAAAACGCCAAAAATATTTTCATGTCAAAATGCTTGACCTCGTCAATCATCATCTCCACCGCCGCATCGCTGTCAAACGCGCTGCGGTAAGGGCGTTCCGAAATCAAAGCGGCGTATACATCACAGATTCTGAGTATCCGCGAAGCTAACGGAATCTTCTCGCCCCGCAGATTGTCCGGATATCCCGTACCGTCATAATTTTCGTGATGATGCAGTACCGCCTCCATAACCATATCGGAAAATCCGCCGACCTTCTGCAGCTTTTCATATCCAAGTGTGGGATGCAGGCGCACATACTTCATCTCCTCGATTTTGAGCACCGCGTCATCCCTTCCGTACAAATACTGTCCGATTTGCAGCTTTCCAATATCGTGCACAATTCCCGCCGTCATCATTTCGGTACAGAATTTCTCCTCGCAGCCCAGCTCGTACGCCAGCAGCCCCGCAAGATTACTCACCAGCATACCGTGGTCGACCGCATCCAAGAGATCATTTCCTACAGCGCTTTCCGTCTCCAGCACCTGCCACAGTCGTTCATCAATACTCTGAATCATCGTTCTTCCTCTTGCCCTTTCGCCTTACAATCTGTTCTCCATCTCCGATACCTTATCCAATACTCTCAAGGAAATGCTGTTTTCGTTCTATCATTTCATCAATACGTTCGATATAATCCTTCAGATTTTTTACGTTTTCAACCCGTTCCAGCTGGTTTTTCTCACGGAATACAAATTTGGAGGTAGCTCCCGCCCCGAGTGCCAGAATAGTCTGGCGCTCCTCCATAATCAGAATATTATACAGACCCTCCTTGCCAATCCGGGAATATCCGACATTCTCAAGATTCTCTGCCATGTTCTTCTGACGGTATAAGTAGTACGGATGGTAGTCATGCGCCGCCGCAAACTCGCAGCTTATGCGCAGCATTTCCTGAACATCCTGTGCTGCCATGCCTTCATATTCCTCTTTCTTGGTATTCAGACGCGCAGCGCGCTTTACCGCCAGTGTGTGTACCGTCAGATTATCCGGAGAAAGGCGCCCGATGCGCTCCAGTGTCTCAGCCACATCCCGCGGAGTCTCCTTCGCCAGTCCGAGAATCAAATCCATGTTGATATTCTCAAATCCCAGTTCACGGGCGAGGTAAAACGTCTCTTCAATCTGCTCGACCGTGTGTTTTCGTCCGATTAAATCCAAGGTTGCCTGTTTCATCGTCTGCGGATTGATGGAAATTCTGTCAACACCATGCGCCCGTATCACCTTCAATTTGTCCGCCGTTATGCTGTCCGGGCGTCCTGCCTCCACGGTGATTTCCTTAAGCGAGGAGAGATTGAAGTTTTCCTCCACCGCAGACAACAAACGATCCAGCTGGTCTGCCGACAGCGTTGTCGGGGTGCCGCCCCCGATATATATCGTCTGCAGCTCCTTATCCGTGATAGCTCTGCCCGCGTAGCGAATCTCTTTATGCAGCGCCGCCAGATAATCCTCCATCCATTTTCCGTACACCCCTACCGGGAATGACGGGAACGAGCAATAATAGCAGGTGCTCGGGCAAAACGGAATGCCGATGTAAACACTGTAACCGTTACGGCACTCCATCTCCTCCAGAATGGCATGCTCCCTGCCTGCCACAGTCAGGCTTGTGGAGATTTTCGGGTCGGAGCAGTAGTATTCCTCCTTCAGAAATCTGCGAATGGTTTCCGGGGCCTCGCCCTCTTCCAGGCGCTCAAGCACCTGCTTGGTCGGGCGGATGCCGGTCATAATGCCCCACGGCAGGGATATCCCTGTCATTTTCTGCAGAATGACATAAAGCTTGCGCAGCAGGCTGTTCTTGTACTCCCGGCGCTCAGCTTCCGGCGGCACGTCGTGAAACTCTGCCACATACAGCTCTTCCCCGTCACGCACCGCGAGATACCCCTCCGTTTTACAGAGCAAAAAGGCATAATCGCACGGCCGCACTGCCTCCTCCGTCCTGACCTCCGCCAGACCCGGATTCTGTGTCAGATACGCCTTGAACTCTTCCGAGCTCTGTATCTCTTTTCCCTGCCACTCTTCTCTATTTACCTGAAATTCTGCCCCGGGATAAAAGGATTTGATCAGCGGACGAACATCCTGCTCAAAATCCTCTCCCCACATTTTCATAGTAATCATTAATATAAATATCCCTCTTCGTTGATATATGGATTGTTGTCAATCTCGTAACCAATCGTGGTCGGCACTCCGTGCCCCGGATAAACCTTCGTCTCTCCCGGCAGGACAAACAATCTCTCTTTGATTGATCTGACCAGCTCAGCAGCATTGCCGGTCGGCAGATCCGTGCGTCCTACAGACTCAAAAAACAGTGTGTCGCCCGAAAACAGGCATCCCTCCTGCTCAAAATAGAAGCAGGCGCCTCCCTTCGTGTGACCCGGTGTGGCAATCACCCTGCAGCAGAGTGCCCCGAAGGAGAGCACCTCGCCATCGCGGAAGGTCTCATCCGGCGTCACCGTCTGGCGGAAGCGGAACATCCTTCCCGCGTTCAGATTGTCATCCTCCGCGAGCTCTTTCTCCGCGTCTAGGCAGTATACCTTTGCCCGGAAATCTGCGCGCAGCCTGTCCGCCGCCAATATATGATCAAAATGTCCATGTGTCAGCAAAATTGCCCTTAACTGCAGCTCATTGCTGTGCAGATAACCGGCAATCTGCTCCGCACCCGCACCCGGGTCAATGACCAGCGCATCCTTCGTCTGTTCATCCGATACGATAAAGCAGTTTGTCATCACTGCGCCAACGACCATTTTCTGAATTATCATCCTGTTGTCCTTTCTACATCCAGCACGCTCTCAATACTGCGCAGCTTGGAAATCAGCACGGTAAGCTGCTCTTTCCCGTTGATTGAAAAACCGACACTGATTGTCGCGGTGCCCTGCTTGCTCGTGCGCACCGTCATTGAGCTGACATCAATATTATTTTCGGTAAAAATGCGGGAAACATCCAGCAATACACCGTTGCGGTTATAGGAGTAAATCTTGAGCTCCGCATTGTAAAGCTCACCGTCCCCTTTCTCGCCGGTTACACTCCACTCCGCATCAATCAGGCGTGCCCGCTCTTCCTCTGAGAGATTGAGCACATTGATACAGTCGGTGCGGTGAATGGATACCCCGCGGCCTCTGGTGACAAAGCCAACAATCTCATCCCCCGGTACCGGCGAACAGCATTTTGAGAAATGCACAGCCACATCGTGAATGCCCTGTACCACAATGCCGCCCTTCGCCTTAATCTGTGCAGGGTGTTCACTTCTGATGTCGGAAAGGGTTTCCAATACCTTTTCATCCGTCATCTCCTTGCGGTGTTTCTTCTCATATTCCTCCTGCAGTTTATTGACAATCTGCCCTTCCTTTAAACCGCCGTGACCGATTGCTGCATAAATGGAATCCCAATCACGGAAACCATATTTGCGCAGGCAGGCCTCCATAAACTCCGGCTTGAGCAAATCGCTCAGCACGATGCTTTTTGTCTTGCAATAAGCGGACATCAGCTCCTTGCCCCTCTGGATATTGTCCTCCTTCAGCTCGGTCTTAAACCACTGGTTAATCTTGTTTTTTGCCTGCGTACTCTTGACAATATTCAGCCAGTCACGGCTGGGACCTCTGGAATTCTGTGAAGTGATGACTTCGATGCGGTCACCGTTCTGGATGACATAATCAAAGGTAACCAGCTTACCGTTTACTCTTGCTCCCACCATCTTGTTTCCGACCGCGCTGTGAATGCTATATGCAAAATCCAGCGGCGTGGAACCGGCAGGAAGGTTCTTGACATCCCCCGTCGGCGTAAAGCAGTACACACTGTCCGAAAACAGATCAAGATCGTTCTTTAACAGACTTAAGAACTCTCGATTATCCGACATATCCTTCTGCCACTCAAGAATCTGACGCAGCCAGGAAAGCTTCTCCTCCTCGGTGGTTTCCGGGGTCTTACCGTTCTGGGCCTCCTTGTATTTCCAGTGCGCAGCAATACCGTATTCTGCGGTACGATGCATCTCATAGGTGCGTATCTGTATTTCAAACGGCTGTCCCTTCGGCCCGATCAGTGTTGTATGCAGCGACTGGTACATGTTCGCCTTCGGCATTGCGATATAATCCTTAAACCTGCCCGGAATCGGCTTATACATCTCGTGAATCACACCGAGCGCCGCATAGCAGTCCTTTACCGTATCCACAATAATACGGATTGCAAAAATATCATATATCTGATCCAGTGTTTTATGCTGATTGACCATCTTGCGATAAATACTGAAAAAGTGCTTTACACGCCCGTCAATCTTCGCCTCGATCGAAGCCTCACGGAGCTGGCTGCTGACCTCCGCGATGATATCGGCAATAAAAGCCTAACGCTCTTCCTTTTTGGACTTCAGCTTCTCCTCCAGATCCTTATAGACAGCAGGCTCTAAATATTTTAACGAGAGATCGTCGAGCTCAATCTTGATTTTGGAAATACCGAGTCTTTGTGCAATCGGTGCATAGATATCCATCGTCTCGCGGGATTTTTCAATCTGCTTTTCCGGAGACTGGTACTGCATGGTACGCATATTGTGCAGGCGGTCTGCCAGTTTAATCAGAATGACCCGGATATCCTTTGCCATGGCAAGGAACATCTTGCGCAGGTTCTCCGCCTGAATCTCTACCTTATCCTTCGAATAATTTAACTGCGTCAGCTTGGTAACACCATCTACCAGCAGTGCTACCTCTTCACCGAATTGTGCCTTCAGCTCATCCACCGTCAGCACGGTATCTTCCACCACATCATGCAAAATACCTGCCACAATGGATTCCTTGTCAAGCTCCAGCTCAGCAAGGATGATTGCCACACAGATTGGATGAATGATGTACGGCTCACCTGATTTGCGCTTTTGTCCCTTGTGTGCCTCATAGGCAACATGATACGCTTTATCAATGACCGACAGATCCGTGGATGGATGATAATTTCGAATAGTTCGAATCAGTATGTCATACAGCTCTTCAACATCCGTAAAATCCTTCGGAATCAGGAAACTCTTCTTTTCTCCGTCCATATCCTACCTCCAAAGCACAATCACTATTTGCCCTCATAACAGATTACCGAAGATATATCGTAATCTGCCAGACGTTTTCTGCCTTCAAGGCCTGCCAGTTCCATCAAAAATACAATCTTTACCACCTTGCCGCCCAGGCGCTCAATCAATTTAATCATCGCCTCGGTGGTGCCGCCGGTCGCAATCAGATCATCAATGATTACGACTCTCTGTCCCGGCTGAATGGCATCTTTATGAATCTCGATTGTCGCCGTGCCATACTCAAGAGCATACTCCTCCCCGATGGTCTCGCAGGGAAGCTTGCCCTTCTTGCGAATCGGCACAAACGGCTTATTCAGGTTATATGCGATCGGTACACCGAAAATGAACCCCCTGGACTCCGGGCCTGCTACCACATCAAATTCCACATTCTTTAAGCACTCCTGCATGCGGTCAATGGCAAGGTGCAGCCCCTGTGCATCCTGCAGAACGCTGGTAACATCACGAAAAATAATACCCTTTTCCGGGAAATCCGGTATACTTCTGACATAATCCTTAAGTTCTTTCATAAAAATGGCCACCTTTCTTATTATGCTCATTCGTTCTTTCGCATTCTATCATTATAGCACGCTTTTTCCAAATAGCAAAGTTTTTTCGTCGAAACACCGTTTTGCAGCATGAGCAGCCGATTAACGCTGCCGCAGATTATCCCTTCACATACCTTTTCATGACCGCCGTAATGCCGTTTTTCTGCAAAAGCTTCAGCATTTCACTGCGCTCCTTCGGCAGGATGACCGTATTGCGGTACTGGTACTTCAGCACCGTATCGTAGTCCGTCCTCTCACAGGCTGCAAACCCGGAAATGCCTGCCAGCACACGTCTCCCCTTATCCGTACTGATGACAATCATCGATTTATTTTTCCAATCCTTCGGAAGCTCGCCCTGACTGGTCTGCCGCAGCTCGCCCAGAGTAAGGTCGCCGACGCGCTTTCTCTCATTGTAGGAACAGTTCGCACAGGCTTCATTTGTCAGGCATTGCTGCTCAAGCAGTTGTATGTACGAATTGTTCTCGTATGTCTGGCGCACCTGCTTTCCATTTTCATATTCTACGGTGAGCACCCTGCTCTTCGTCATGGAAGCTGCCGGATATTTGCCGAAGCTAATGCTCTTAACCGGCGATTTTGCCCTGCGTTCGAGCGCGCGCACATAAGAATCAAACGCCCTTTCCGATACCGCGTAATGGCACATAAACTCACAAACAAACAGCTTGGCATACTTACGTTTCAAAAAAGCCCTCAGCGCGGCGCACTCGCACGGAATGCCTGCAAACATGACAAACTGCCCCTGCTCCAGAAGTTCCTTGATTTGCCTGTAACAGTCCTGCGTATGGCTCATTAAACAGCGCTGCTGTGCAAAATCCCCGGCACGCTCCCAGTCCCCGGTACTGATAATCACCGGCTTGTGTTCTTCATTTAATACCGTCCCGAATATGATTCCCTCTTTCTGCGTCACCACATAGCGCGCAATCTCACGGAACAAACCGCTGTATGCCGTATACATGCCCTTCTCGTCAGGAGCCTCCCCCACATAGATTTCCGGGAAGGACGGGTCATCATATTTTACAAGCTGCCGCTTTTTCTTTTTTATGCAGCGGTCGGCACACCAGCCGCAATCATTGCACAGCGCATTGTCAACCACGGGATAGTAAAAGCCCTTTACATCCATTTCCATGTGAATGGCGCGCTCCGGACAGCTCGCCTCGCAGGCACCGCATGCACAGCATTGGCTGAACGGCAGCTTGACCGGGCATTTTACGGCGACCTCCGTGTCACCCAGCTCCATGTGTTCTTCCATCTGCACAAACATCCGCTTTCGCATTCTTCCGATGACCTTGCGGAATTCCGCAAGGTCATCCTGCTGCCTCATCTGCTCATAATCAGGCAGACCGCTCTTATATATTCTGCCCTCCAGACCCAACCTTTGCAGGATGTCCTCCGTCCGGCTCTCCTCGTCCCCATCCGCTGCCGGAAGCATCGCAAATGCCTTCTCATGCAGCGCGGACATCACACTGCCCACATAGCTGTCCGTGACTACCGCGTCTGCCTTCCAGATATAGCCGATATATTCGCCCGTGTCAAAGCTCCCCCTGCATTTTACTTCAAGCTCACCGATTTCCTCCGGCACCGTAGCTGTCCCGTTAATTACAAGCACACATCCCGCTTCACCGGCAATCTTTTTCACCGCGTCCGCTTTTTTCGTGTTCCACTCTTTGATATCGACAAACAGATAACGCTCCTGCAAATCCGGTTTGACCGAAATCGCATGGTAACGCACCTGCTGCACCAGTATCAGTGCGTCCGGGATATACAATACATTCTCGTTCCCGTACGCCTGTGCCGCCTCCTTATCGCTTGTCATCCATGCGCTGATCTGCTGATATATTCCGTAGCTCCGCAGCATTTCCCGATCGGCGGTGCACAATGTGAAACGGTCCAGAATAAAGTCCGATACTTTGCCCGTCGTTTCAGGATATTGCAGCACCACTGACATGACTCCGCGTTCCCGCAGGGCCCGCTTCATTGCCCAAAGCTGTATTTCTTCCAGTATTCCGCTATGCTTTGCATCCGCAATCAATCCGACTATCACATTACCCTCCCTTTCCGCAACGACCTATTTGTCTGCGGTCAGATATTCATCCACAAATTCATAGTATGCATCCGCTCTCTCGTCCCAGGACTGATATTCACTCTCACCGCGATGATCACAAAGACCGTATTCCTCAATCAAATGCTTTGCGTACAATAAGGTAAACTTATACGCACCGTTGACATTGGTATGATCCGAGTCCTGAAAATCCACCTCTTCCTCAAATCCGAAGGTCTTATAAAGCTCCTCCTCATTATAATTGATAAACGAAAAACCGTATTCACGTATAATCTCTCCGACATAATTCATCATGGAAAGCCGGCTTTTTCCGAGCAGCACCGGCACTGCAACAAATTCCACCTGAGCCTCCTGTGTTTTGCACCACTCCAGGAGCTCGCGCAATGCTGCCTCATGCTGCTCGCTGATTGGTGTGCTCGTTGTTGTCGTCTTGTGCGTGTTGGTCGAAGTCACCCTGCCCGACAGATAATTCGGCAGATAACCGCAATTCAGATACGGACTGTACTGGTCGGTAAAGCTCTTCTCATCCAGTTCCTTCCACTGGGAGTGGAACTGCATAATCGGAAAATAATACTCCAGACGCTCCATCCCCTTCACTCCGATAAAATCACAATGACTCCGGATAGCATCCAGATAATTCATGGAAAATTTCATATTCTTTAACAGCAGATGCACCTTCTTGTTGGTAGGGTCTACTTCGTCGCGCGCAAACATTGTGATGTCAAATACAATCACCTTCGGGCTCTGCGTTTTGCATGCCTCGATTGCCGCATTCCTGACCACGGACGCAGGCATATCGGATACAGAAAAATTCAGGCTGCTGATGCCGTATTCCCTGTATGCAAATGCAGCCTGCCAATAGTTGTGAACATGGCTGTTGCCGATAAACACTGCATCCACCGTATTTTCCGGCTCCTCATAATACGAATTGATCATTCTCTCCGCCTGATTTGCCACCTGCGTGGTAATTCCGAAAAGCCCCTGTACGCGCACAAACATCGCACACACGATTACCACAAAGACTACTGCTCTTACTGCTTTCATTATCTTCTCTCTCATTACAAGCCTCATTTCAAAACAATCTATCGGGAAAATGCTGACATCACCCGTGTTTTCCAAATATCACTGACACAATCAGGTTTCTGCTAGAACCCGCCATAAAGGAATGCTCCGGTATCATAAGCCGGACCGTACATGCCAAATACCAGCAGCAACAGAATCGCTCCGAGATAAATGATCCATCGAAACAGCAGCGGCTGTTTTGCCAGCATTTCACGAATGCGGAGCTTCTGGTGAAGCATGTCCGCCGTCCACATCAGGGCCAGTCCGAACAGTACCACATAAAAATCCTTGCGGTCCAGACCATGCTTGAAAATACTTTCATCAAACAGAACCCACAGCCGATGCCCTGCAAACAGCTGCTTTACCATAACAGCAAAGCCTGCAAGTGATCCGGTCACGGTCAGCATTCTTCCGATGCAGAACAGGAAAAAGGTACGCACCATCTGAAACAGCCGAACGCTAAAGATAGAAGGATCCAGCTTCAGCGCCGCATTCCATTTCTTAAAATTCGGAGCCAATACCGTGCCCAGAATAATCAGCACGCCCCAGTAACAGCCCCACACAATATAATCAGCACCCGTACCGTGCCACAAACCGGTCAAGAGCCACACGACTGTCAGCGGTATCGCCGCAGAAATAATCTGTCCGGCACGGTTTCCGTGCTTTTTGCGGAAATTGCCTGAAAATTTCATAAAGCGCGGGCTCATCGCAATCGGCATATACACATAGTCCTTAAACCAGGTGCCCAGTGTAATGTGCCATCTGCGCCAGAATTCCGCTGCGCTCTTCGAAAAAAACGGCTCCTTAAAGTTTTCCTCCAGCGTAATTCCCATCACCTCGGACGCACCGATTACGATATCCATACATCCCGAAAAATCCGCATACAGCTCAAATACCCCAAGCACTACTGCAAAAAAAATCTCGACACCGGCAAAATCCGCAGGCGCAGCATATACCGAAGAGGTATACAGGGC
>CAMALD010000010.1 GCA_945836355.1 uncultured Lachnospiraceae bacterium
TTGAGGATATTTCGGCTCCGCGCTGCTTGGAGATTGAAACCCGCCTTAAGGAGATGCTGGATATCCCGGTATTCCATGATGACCAGCACGGTACCGCTATCGTGGTTCTTGCCGGTATCATTAATGCTTTGAAGGTGACCGGCAAGAAGAAGGAGGACTGCCGCATTGTAGTAAACGGCGCAGGCTCCGCGGGTATCGCCATTTCCAAGCTTCTTCTCAAATACGGTTTTAAGCATCTGACCCTCTGCGACCGCTCCGGTATCCTTGCAAAGGATACGCCGGACCTGAACTGGATGCAGCAGCAGATGATGGATATCACCAACCTTGAGAACGCACACGGCACTCTTGCAGATGCGATGAAGGGCGCCGATATCTTCGTCGGTGTCTCCGCTCCGAACATTGTCACCCCGGAGATGGTTGCGTCCATGAATCACGATTCGATTTTATTTGCCATGGCAAATCCGGTACCGGAAATCATGCCGGATGCCGCAAAGGCTGCCGGTGCGCGCGTGGTCGGCACGGGACGTTCCGATTTCCCGAATCAGGTCAACAACGTTGTCGCATTTCCGGGCATCTTCAAGGGTGCACTGGAGGGGCGCGCTCCGCAGATTACCGAGGAGATGAAGCTCGCCGCAGCCCAGGCCATCGCAGGACTTGTTTCGGATGACGAGCTTTCCGATGAAAACATTCTGCCTGCCGCCTTCGACCCGCGTGTCTGCGATGCTGTCAGCAATGCGGTAAAATCCCATATTCATTAGTATGTGGAACGGGAAACGATTTCATTCCTTCGACTACGATTGTAAACAACGTTTCGGCTGTAAGCTGTACAAGCTTTCACTCGATGCCGGCTTTTCCTGTCCCAACCGGGACGGTACCCTCGATACCCGCGGCTGCATTTTTTGCAGCGCGGGCGGCTCGGGGGATTTCGCCGCCAGCCGTAATCTCTCCATCACAGGACAGCTTTCTTCGGCCAGGCAGCTTGTCGAAGCCAAAAATCCATCCGGGAAGTACATTGCCTATTTTCAGGCATTCACAAACACCTATGCACCGGTAGAAGTATTGCGCGAAAAATACCTTGAGGCAGCATCACAGCAGGACATAGCTGCTCTGTCGGTTGCCACACGTCCCGACTGCCTTTCTCCCGCGGTCGTGCAGCTTTTAAGTGAAATCAATCAGCTAAAGCCGGTCACGGTGGAGCTCGGCTTACAGACAATTCATGCCGAAAGCGCCCGCTTTATCCGCCGCGGCTATCCGTTAGAAATCTACGAGCCCGCCGTACACAGCCTTGCTGCTGCCGGGCTTGATATCGTCACCCACCTGATTTTGGGACTTCCGAACGAATATCCCGGGGACATGCTTGCGTCCGTGCGCTATATCAGTTCCCTTCCGTTGACAGGAGTGAAGCTGCAGCTTCTGCATGTTCTCGCAGGCACCGATCTAGCTGACTACTACCGCTTGCACCCGGAAAACTTCCACTTACTCGAAATGTCCGACTATATCGACACGTTGCCGGATTGCCTTGCCATCCTGCCGGAGCAAATCGCGGTTCACCGTCTCACCGGTGACGGTCCAAAAAAATTATTGATTGCACCTCTCTGGAGCGCCAACAAAAGACTGGTACTGAACACCATTGAAAAAGAAATGAAAAAACGTGATTTCCTGCAGGGACAGGCACTGAAATAATATCATGGAGGATTTTGTATGCAGACCGAAATGCAGCCTGAAGCACTGATGCTTTACAAATTGATTATCTTATACATTCTCGATAAAGTGGAATTCCCTTTAACCAACGTCCAGTTGACCAACTTCATCCTGGACAAGGGCTATACCAATTATTTTAATATTCAGCAGGTTCTCGCCGAATTGCTGGAGGATCATTTTATATCCTGCAACGCCGTGCGCAACAGCTCCTACTACGAAATCACTTCCTCCGGCGGGGAAACCCTGTCCTTCTTTTACGACAAGATATCCGATGCCATCAAAAATGACATCGATGAATATCTCAAAGAGAATAAATACAAAATGCGCGAGGAGAACTCCATATTTGCGGATTTCTACGAGGCGCACAAAAACGAATATATCACCACGCTCAAGGTACTTGAGCGCGGCAATCCGATTATTGAAATCAAGCTGTCCGCGGCTTCCGAAGCGGAGGCAAGCATGATTTGTGAGAACTGGTCAAAGAAAAGCTCGGAAATCTATGCCCGTATTTTTCAGTCGCTGACCACAGATGTAGAATAGCTTTTGAGGTTCATTTCTGATTTATTCGGTAACTTCCGTTATCTTTTCCCGCACCTCTTTGGCACACAGCTCATCAATGCACTGCCAGATTTGGGCACGTCCCTGCTTCGTTTCCGCAGAGAATGCGATTATCTGTGTCCCCGGCCGCAGCTGCAGCCCTTCTCTCAGTATCTTAAGCTGCTTCTGCTGTTGGCTGCGGTTAATCTTATCCAGCTTTGTCGCGATGATGACCGGCTCAAAGCCCTGATACACAATCCACTCATACATATCCTTATCATCTGCGGATGGTTCGTGGCGGATATCCACCAGCAAAAACACAAGGCGGAGCTGTCTCGACTTTTTGAGATAATTCTCAATCAGCTTGCCCCATTTTACTTTGGTTTCCCTGGATACCTTCGCATAACCATAGCCGGGAAGATCCACAAAATACAGCTGGTGGTCAATATTATAGAAATTGATTGTCTGGGTCTTGCCCGGCTGCGCTGATGTGCGCGCAAATGCCCTCCGATTCATCAATGCATTAATCAGCGAGGACTTCCCCACATTGGATTTCCCGGCAAAAGCAAATTCAGGCAGCTCATTGACAGGCAGCTTACTTGTGATTCCGCAGACGGTTTCCAAGTCAACCTCCTGTACTCTGCGCGCCATTTCCTTTTCATCTACCATATCTTCCTCCTGTTTTCCCGTCGCATTCCGGTATGTATTCCCGAAAAGCCAATATCACACAAGCGCTTCTTTCAGCACTTCCTTCATTGTCTCCACAAAAACAACCCGCAATCCGTCGGTAATCTCGGTTTCCAGCTCCTTTACATCGCTTTCGTTCTTCTTCGGCACCAGCACCAGAGTGATTCCCGCCTGCTTCGCCGCCAGCAGCTTCTCCTTCACACCGCCGATCGGCAGCACACGTCCGCGCAGCGTCACTTCACCGGTCATCGCCAGATCTGCACGCACCTTTTTGCCTGTCACCGCAGAAAGCACAGCCGTGGTAATCGCAGTGCCCGCCGAAGGCCCATCCTTCGGTACTGCACCCTCCGGAATGTGCATATGCAGATCATGCTTCTCAAAATACTCGTCCGGAATCTGATAGCTCGGCGCCACCGAGCGCACATAACTGATTGCAGTATGCGCCGATTCCTTCATCACATCTCCCAGCTTTCCGGTCAATTCCACCGTGCCCTTTCCGGGCATCGTATTGACTTCTATCGAAAGAGTGTCCCCGCCCGCGCCGGTCACTGCCAGACCGCGGACAATCCCGACCTCGTCTCTGGAATTTTTCTTTTCCGGCTCATATTTCACTGTGCCGAGAAATTCTGTCACATTCCTTTCGGTCACCCTCACCATCTTCACGGACGCATCCTTCTCCATCCTGAGAACCGCCTTGCGCATCACCTCGCCGATTCGGCGCTCAAGACTGCGCACACCGGCTTCTTTGGTGTAGCCGGAGATAATCCTTGCGATTGCTTTATCTGAAATCGAAAAGCTGCCCTTGCTTAAGCCGTTTTTCTCCATGCATTTTTTCACCAGATGCTCTTTCGCAATATGGAGCTTTTCCGATGCTGTATACGAATTCACCTCAATAATCTCCATGCGGTCCAGCAGAGGCGCCGGAATCGTCTGCAGGGTATTGGCTGTCGCAACAAACAGTACCTGGGATAAATCTACCGGCATCTCGACATAATGATCCACAAAACGGGAATTCTGTTCGGAATCCAGCACCTCCAGTAATGCCGAGGCCGGATCTCCCTTATAATCACTGCCCAGCTTATCAATCTCATCCAGAAGCATCAGCGGATTTTTTATACCTGCTGTCTTTAAGCCGGTGATGATTCTGCCCGGCAGCGCCCCCACATAAGTGCGCCTGTGCCCGCGTATCTCCGCCTCATCGCGCACACCGCCAAGACAGATGCGCACATATTTTTTGTCCAGAGCTCGCGCCACCGAACGCGCGATGGACGTTTTTCCGGTACCCGGAGGCCCCACCAGACAAAGGATGGGACTGTCGCCGCCTCTGGTTGCTTTGCGGACGGCCAAAAACTCCATAACACGCTCTTTCACCTTTTTTAAGCCATAATGGTCTTCTTCCAGTATTTTTTCGGCATGCCCAAGATCCTCGTTATCCTTGCCTGATTTATTCCACGGCAGTGCCAGCAGAGTCTCAATGTAGCCTCTGGACACCGCACTCTCGGACGGACTTCCGCTCACCGCCTTAAAGCGGCTGATTTCCCGACGAATCCCCTCTTTTATCTCCTCCGGAGCTTCGAGTTCCTCGCAAAGCACACGAAACCTGTCTGCATCCGCAATCGGATTTGCCTCACCGAGCTCGCTCTGGATTACCTTCATTTGCTCGCGCAGCATATATTCACGCTGGTTCTTATCCACGCGCTGCTTCACTTTTTCCTGAATATCTTTCTTGATTCGGATAATATAGGTCTCATTTGCCAGAATCATCGACTCCGCCTCAAACTGCCCCAAAAGATCCCGTGCCGACAATATCTGCTGCTTTTCCGGCACAGTCATCGGTATCTGAATCGGAATCTGTTCGACCAATTTCCGCAGACTTGTGGTTTCCGACAGATTGTGCAGCATTTCCTTGCTGAGATTGCCATGCTCACCTGCATAGACCATAAGTCCTTCTTTTAAACTGCGCAGCATTCCCTGTTGAGCCAGTTCTTCCGGCTCCGCCTCATCCGGTGTTACATGCACATTAGCGACTGGTCCTTCCGCGGTCTGTGAGACACCGAGCAGTGATGCGCGGCATTCTCCGATTGCAAGCACCCTGAGCATATCATCCTGCAGACGGATAATCTGCTTGATGATGGTAATCGTGCCATACTGATACAAATCCTGAAGCTCAGGTCTGTCCGTCATCACGTCACGCTGCGCCACACAGAATACTCTCTGGTCCTGCCGCATTGCAGTCTCAACCGCCGCAATGCTGAATTGTCTTTTTACATCAAAATGTATCATCATTCCGGGCATGACAACCATGTTCCGAAGTGCCACTAGAGGCAGCGTAAAAGCTTCCTTTTTTTCCGTTTCCTCCATAAAATTACATACCTTTCCGGATTATGCGATTTCATTCGCGTTGCGCGATACGCGCTTTTTTGCAGGCGGCTTTTTGCCCTGCATGTTTTCATCGCGAATCAGCTGCGGCTGCTCTTTTCCTTCTGCCGCTTCTTTTGTTACAATACACTTGACCACATCTATATCGGTCGGTATCGTAAACATCGATTCCATCATCACAGACTCAAGAATCGCGCGAAGACCTCTGGCTCCTGTCTTGCGCTCGAACGAGCGCTTTGCAATCACCTGAAGTGCCTCCGGAGTAAACTCAAGCTCCACCCCATCCAGCTCAAACAACTTGCGATACTGCTTGACAAGCGCATTTTTCGGCTCCGAGAGTATGCGCACCAGAGCCGGCTCATCGAGCAAATCCATAGCAGTCACAACCGGCACGCGACCGACAAACTCAGGAATCAGGCCAAATTTGATCAAATCCTGCGGCAGCACCTGACGAAGCAGTTCGCCGATATCGCGCTTCTGACCTACCGTCACATCCGCATTAAAGCCGATGGTCTTCTGACCGATTCGCGCATCAATAATCTTCTCCAGTCCGTCAAATGCACCACCGCAGATAAACAAAATATTGGTGGTATCAATCTGAAGGAACTCCTGATGCGGATGCTTTCTTCCGCCCTGAGGCGGTACCGACGCCACGGTCCCTTCCAGTATCTTAAGAAGTGCCTGCTGTACACCTTCACCGGAGACATCGCGTGTAATCGAAGTATTCTCCGATTTTCTGGTAATCTTATCAATCTCATCAATGTAGATGATGCCGTACTGCGCACGCTCAATATCGTAATCGGCTGCCTGAATAATTTTTAATAAAATATTCTCCACGTCCTCGCCGACATATCCGGCCTCCGTCAATGCTGTAGCATCGGCAATCGCAAACGGTACATTGAGAATCTTCGCAAGAGTCTGGGCAAGATAGGTCTTACCTGAACCCGTCGGACCGATAAGAAGAATGTTGCTCTTTTGCAGCTCCACATCCAGATCTCTCTCGGACATAATACGTTTATAATGATTGTAAACGGACACTGCGAGAGAACGCTTCGCCTCATCCTGCCCAATCACATACTGATCCAGAAATTCCTTGATTTCCTTCGGCTTGAGCAGATTGATGTCACTGTGCTCCATAGGTGCATCCATCTCTTCCGCTTCATCCTCTATAATCTCTGCACACAGCCCGATGCATTCGTCACATATATATACATCCTTTGGTCCTACAATCAGCCGCTTTACCTGATCCTGGGGTTTACCGCAAAAGGAACAGCGAAGCGAACGATCTTCATTTTTTCCTGCCAATGCTTTCACCTCTCTTAATCTTTGTATTCACACCCGCACCCCGATGCTGCTTTATGCGCGCTTTGATACAATGGAATCAATCAGACCATACTCCAGCGCTTCCTCCGCCGACATATAGTAATCGCGCTCCGTATCCGCAGCAATCACCTCATAAGGCTTACCTGTGTTTTCCGCAAGCATCTGGTTCAGCTTCTTCTTTGTCTTGAGAATATTCTCTGCCACAATCTGAATCTCCGTGGCCTGTCCTCTCGCACCGCCGGAAGGCTGATGAATCATAATCTCGGAATTCGGAAGAGCCATACGCTTTCCCTTGGCTCCGCCGGCAAGCAGAAATGCGCCCATGCTTGCTGCCATTCCGATACAGATGGTAGATACATCGCTCTTGATAAACTGCATGGTATCGTAAATGGCCATACCTGCCGTTACCGAGCCGCCCGGGCTGTTAATGTAAAGGCTGATGTCTTTTCCCGGGTCCTCTGCTTCCAAAAATAGCAACTGTGCAACGATAATGCTAGCACTGACATCCGTTACTTCCTCGCCAAGGAAAATAATGCGGTCCTTCAGAAGACGGGAATAAATATCATAGGAGCGCTCGCCCCTGCTGGTCTGTTCAATGACATAAGGTACTAAACTCATACTCAATCAACCTCCATTTTTATATTATTCTGTTAAAAATGCGGGAATGATTTTCGGAAAAATCGTTCCCGCATTTTATCCATCATCTTATTTCTCTACTGCCTGCTCCAGTACAAAATCAACCGCCTTCTGCACTGCAAGGTCATTTGAAATCTGCTTCTTCTCTTCCTCACCGAGCAGTTCCTTCACCTTGTCAAGTTCCATGCTGTATGCCTCTGCCATGCGCTTCATCTCGTTCTCAACGTCCTCGTCGGAAACGGTGATGTTCTCTGCCTTGACAACTGCCTCGAGCACCAGACGGCTCTGAATGCGCCTTAACGCCTGCGGCTCCAGATTTTCAAGGAACTTCTCCTTGGTCATTCCGGTGAACTGCATATACTGCTCAAGGCGCATACCCTGCATCTGAAGTCTCTGTGCAAACTCCTCAGCCATCTGTCTCTTCTGGAACTCAACCATCGGCTGCGGAATATCCATTGTCGCATTTGCGATAATCTTCTCAACAATCTGGTCTTCCTTCTCAGTCTTTGCCTCTCTTGCCTTTCTGTCAAGGATATCCTTCTTTACGCTCTCTCTGTATGCATCCAGCGTATCAAACTCGGATACATCCTGTGCAAACTCATCATCCAGCTCCGGAAGCTCCTTCTTCATGATTGTCTTCACGGTAACCTTGAACATTGCCGGCTTACCAGCAAGCTCCGCTGCATGATACTCCTCCGGGAAGGTTACGTTAATCTCGCACTCCTCGCCAATCTTCTTGCCGATCAACTGCTGCTCAAAGGTATCAATGAAGGAATGGGAACCGATGACAAGCTCATAGTTGGTCCCCTTGCCGCCCTCAAACGGAACACCGTCGGTAAAGCCTTCAAAATCAATGGTGGTGATGTCGCCATCCTCTACCGGGCGGTCTTCAACGGCAATCTTGCGGGAATTCTGCTCTCTTACGCGGTCAATCTCAGCGTTTACTTCCTCGTCGCCCGCCTCAAGCTCAGCCTTTGCAACTTCAATGCCCTTATACTGTCCGAGTGTAACCTCCGGCTTTACTGCAACCTCTGCGGTAAAAATAAAGCTCTGACCCTTTTCAATCTGTGTTACATCAATCTCCGGCCTGGATACAATCTCAAGTCCGCTCTCCTTTGCTGCCTGCTCATAAGCATCCGGAATAATCTCATTTGCTGCATCCTCATAAAAAATTGCTGCGCCGTACATCTTCTCGATAATTGCGCGTGGTGCCTTACCCTTGCGGAAACCCTGAACATTGATCTTTCCCTTGTTCTTCTGGTAAGCCTTCTCCAACGCTTTCTCAAAATCCTCTGCGGTTGCCTCTATTGTCAGCTTCACCATATTTTTTCCTAAATCTTCAACCTGAAAACTCATTTGTTTCTTCCTCCTTAAAATTATCCGATGGCGCAGGAATTCACCATAACATTTTTTAATTATACCATACCGATTCGGAAAAATCCATATCTTTTTTCTGAAATCGCATGAAAATCACATAAAAACCGCAATCCCGACACCGGTTTACGAAACAACCCATCCCCGCTCGCGCAATACGGCAACAATTTTTTCAACCTTTTCCTCACAGACCGCATCCGACACTGCCTCCGCCATAACACGCACCACCGGCTCGGTACCGCTACCTCTTACCAGCACACGGCCGTTCTCACCAAGCTCAGCCTCAACCTGCCCGACCGCCTTTAAGACAGCCTCATCCTTCATTGCTGCTTCCTTATCCTTCACCCGGACATTTTTCAGAAGCTGCGGATAAATGACAAGCTCCTTCACCAGCTCGGAGAGCTTCGTCTTCTTTTCCAGCATTACCTCCATAATCTTAAGCGAGGTGAGGATACCGTCCCCGGTAACCGCATGCTTGCTGAAAATAATGTGTCCTGAATCCTCACCGCCCAGACAATGTCCGTTATTCATCATATTTTCATATACATACTTATCGCCCACCGAGGTCTTCTCATAGCGGATATTCTTCGCATCCAGAGCCTTGTACAGACCGATGTTCGACATGACCGTGGTCACAATCGTGTCATTGCTCAGCTCGCCGCGCTCCTTCATATAGCTGCCACACAGATACAAAATCGCGTCCCCGGTCAGCAATCTGCCGTTTTCATCCACGCAGAGGCACCGGTCCGCGTCACCGTCATACGCGAAGCCTGCATCCAGTCCGTTCTCCACCACAAACTGTTGCAGTCCCTCAATATGCGTAGAACCACATCCTGCATTAATATTGGTGCCATTCGGGTCGCTGTTGATGACATAGGTCTTCGCGCCAAGTGTGTCGAACACTCCTTTGGCAACTGTCGACGCCGAACCGTTTGCAAGGTCCAGTCCAATCTTCATATTGGAAAAAGACCGTGTGGCAAGAGAAATCAGATATCCGATATACCGATGGCGTCCCAGCGAATAGTCCACCGTCTTTCCGATGTTCTCGCGGGTTGCAAAAGGAAGTTCCCCGATTTCTCCGTCAAGATACGCCTCGATTCTATTCTCAACCTCCGCCTCCAGCTTATAGCCGTTGCCGTTGATTACTTTGATTCCGTTATCATAATACGGATTGTGGCTTGCAGAAATCATAATACCGCAATCAAAATTCTCACTCCTTACCACATAGGATACACTCGGGGTAGGCGTAACATGCAGCAGATACACATCCGCACCGCTCGCGGTCAGACCGGAGGACAAGGCATCCTCAAGCATGTAGCTCGAACGTCTCGTATCCTTTCCGATGACCACATTTGCTTTATGCTCCCTCCCGTAATACCAGCCGAGGAATCTTCCTACTTTATATGCCTGTTCCGCAGTCAAATCCACATTTGCCTCCCCGCGGAAGCCGTCTGTACCAAAATATTTACCCATTTTCCGTCCGCTTTTTTAGCGCTCCTTTCAAAATAATGCATCACCTTATCGATTATATCCTATTCCAAATAAAAAAGCAATGTGAAAGAAAAAACTTGAGTTTCTGCGCGTTTTGAACAAAGAATCTCGCTTGCGAGATTCTACGCGTCTGGCGCGTGTTGCTTTAGCAACTTAACACCTTACGCGCGAGTGCGCATCCTTAGCGGAGCGCTTTATGCATTATAGGAAATTGTCGCAATTTCCTATAATGCATAAAAGGGCGGAGTCTTGTGACTCCGCCCTATGCTTTCGTTTTTTTTACTTTTTATCTCGTATATCCCAAAATGCCGGCTCCTGTATTTTGACTCCTAGCAAAGCTAGGTGGGTAACCGCACATGAGCTTCTGCCTTCCACTGCATATTCGGAGGCCTGACATCCACTCATAAATATAGGAATCCCGTTTAAAGTGATGTAGGTTCAAAATCACAGAAGTTATCGAACACCTCAGGAATATGTCTTTATTATACCCGGAATTGAACAATAAATCAAGTGTTTTTTATCTTTTTTTAGATATATTTTTGGAAACATGTCTTATTTTTCCAATTAACTAATCAATTTATTCAATTCATCCTTTGACAGCAGCGGCAGGATAAAAACAAACTCGCTGCCCTTCCCCACTTCACTATATACCTGAATCTCACCATCGTGCTTGAGCGCAATCTGCCTCGCAATAGCCAGCCCCAGCCCTGTGCCCTTCGCATTCTGCCGGAGCTTGGATTTGTAAAATTTGTCAAAGATGCTCGGCAGCTCCTCCGCAGAAATTCCGATTCCCTCATCCCGAATGGATACCTTCACCCGATTCTGCTCCTGCTCCGCAAGCAGAACATGTATCGTTGAGCCCTCCGGTGAGAATTTCACTGCATTGTCAAAGATTACCATGAACATCTGACGCAGGCGGTCATAGTCTCCCTGCATAATGTAAAATTCACGCTCATGCCGTATATCAATCTTTATGCTTTTCGTGGCGGCAATCGCCCCGGCACTGCGGACAATCTCATCAAAAATCTGCACCAGGTCGACCGGCTCTTTTTCCACTTGAAAATTCGGATTTTGCATTTTGGACAGCAACAGCAAATCGCCGACCAGCCGCTCCATACTCTTGCATTCCGAAAGCATTCGGTCATAATACTGACCGACCTTTTCCTCCTCCGTCACGACCCCGTCCACCAGACTTTCCGTATAGGCGCGGATGACTGTAATCGGTGTGCGAAGCTCATGGGAAACGTTGGCAAAGAAATCCATGCGCATCTGCTCAAGATTTTTCCGTACCTTCTCATTTTCCGACAGCTTATCGGCAAGGAAATCCATCGTACACGCAAGCTCACCAATCTCATCATGGCGCTTGATTCCGGTCTTCCCCTCATAGTCACCCTCGGCAAGCTTCAGCGCGGTATCCCGCATTTCAAGCACCGGCCCGGACAACTGCTTTGCGAATATGAACGCTACCAGAAAGGATACCCCCAGCGCTGCCAGAATACTGTAGAAAATCATGTATTTTCCTTCACTGATGACCATATCCTGCGTTTCCAGGGAGGTGTTAATCAGCAGTGCCCCGCAGACCTCTTTGTTCCGCCTCTCAATCGGCACGCCAACCGACATCAGCGTACACCCGTGCACATCACTGTAGCTGGTAAGAAACCTCTCTTTTCCCTGAAATGCGGAATAAATCAGATTACGGTAATTCTCCTGCTCCACATCATCAAACCCGATGGTTGTCATAGCCGCCGGCATCGGATTATCAGAGTACGGATTTGCCAGCGCCCACACCTCATAGCCGCCGATTTCGGACAATATCTCAAGATAGCTTAAGCAACTGCTGTAATCGTCATTCGCAATAAACTCCCGGAAACGTGCCGATATGCTCTCCGCCTGCATCTCCAGCTGCTCGCGGTACTGTCTGCGCGTTGTGCGCTGGTACATATTCAAAAAGATGCCGGCAATAATCGTCGCGGCCAGTACTATCATCAGCGCAAAATAAAGATATGTTTTTATCAGCAGCCTGTTCTTATTATGTTTTTGCACATGCCTGCTCATTTATACTAATACCTCAAACTTATACCCGACGCCCCAGATGGTCTTAATTGACCACTGAGGATGTTCCACAGCGTCCAACTTGGCACGCAGTCTCTTTATATGTGAATCCACTGTGCGGTTATCTCCAAAATAGTCGTAGCCCCACAAGCTGTCCAGAAGATTATCTCTGGTAAACACCTTGTTCGGATTGCTGGCAAGCGTCCACATGGTCTCAATCTCCTTTTTAGTCATGGACATCTTCTGCCCACCGATACTCAGTGCATACTCATCCAGGTTTATCACCAGATTCGAAACGGTAAGTATATTTTTTGCAGTCTCCTCCTGCGGTTTCTTCGCCATGCGGCGCAGCACCGCTCTCACTCTTGCCATCACCTCACTCGGGCTAAACGGCTTCACAATATAGTCATCAGCTCCGATATCAAGCCCCATGATTTTTTCAAAATCCTCTCCTCGCGCCGTAATCAAAATCACAGGAATATCCGATGTTTTGCGGATTTCGCGGCAAACCGCATATCCATCCAGTCTCGGCATCATCACATCCAAAAGCACCACGCATGGGTTGTATTTTTGAAAAAGCTGCAATGCCTCTTCACCGTCAGATGCGATTATAGGCTCATACCCTTCCTTCTTCGCGTAGGTCGCCAGCACATCTGTGATATCCGGATTGTCGTCTGCAATCAATATATATTGCATCTTTTCCCTCCAATCTGCTAAAGTTCAGCATCCATAACCAGTGTTTTCGAGTTAATTATACTCAATCCGCCATTCAAAAACAACCCGCTTCACAACAATTTTATATTATTTTTCTTTGTTCCTGACACCATTCTGACATAAACTCATATTATAATATAATCGGATGTGACGCAAAGAAACTGAATCTGGAGGCACTACAATAATGAAAATGCTCTTTAAAAAGTGTATCGTAGTCCTTGGTTTTATTCTTTTCTTTGCTTTGTTTTCACCGGATTCTTCTTCGATTACCGCGCATGCGAAAGAAATCGGAGAATCGGAGATGCAGACGATGGAAACGGCGGACTGAAGCTCCCTGTCGACGGACATTATATGACATCC
>CAMALD010000011.1 GCA_945836355.1 uncultured Lachnospiraceae bacterium
TGGTGTCTACGATACTGTGTGTGCGACCTGCGTAGAAACCGATGACGGGTGTACCATCCTTTCCCATGCCCACCGGATACTGCGCTTTGTTGCGGTAATAGTACGGCTCATCCATGCCAATGATTTGCTCCAGTCCGGCGTCCTCCAGACCGCCGATGCGCTCCAGACAGTTCTTCACCTTGTCATTCTTATACGCAAGCTGGCGCTCGTAAGCAATATGCTGCAGCTGGCAGCCCCCGCACTGCCTTGCCACCGGGCAGCGCGGAGTGACGCGATCCGGCGACGCAGACACAATTTCTTCCACACGCGCAAAGCCGTAATTTTTCTTTAATTTGAGCACACGGGCGAGGATTACATCCCCCGGCACCGCATCCTTTACAAAAAAGGTAAAGCCATCGCATTTCCCGATGCCTTCACCGTCATTTCCCATATCATCAATCGTCAGTCGGATTATTTCATTTTTCTTGTATTTACAGTCGGCGTGCTTTTCCATGACAGACCTCTTTTCTATCCCTTTTTTAATTCTATCTTTTTATCAATTCAATCTTTTAGCAATTTTATCCTTTTATCAACTGAAACCCAGAGCGGCAGCAAACGCTTCGCCCCGGGGTTCAGACATGAAGCAAAGAAAGTACAGCAATATTCTGTCTTTTCTTCGACATCAGACAATGGTTCTCTTTAAATTCGATTCAAACAGCCTCTGATAGCCTACCCACTCCTGCTTTGGGTCCGCCCCCGCAAAAATTTCCTTCATGGTCTCCATCTTTGCGTCCGTGTTGTCTGCCATATTCAGTGCCAGCGCCTCTGCAAGCGCAGGCTTTTTGGGCGAACCATATTCCAGCTCACCGTGATGCGCCAAAATGCAGTGTACCAGTTCAGCCTCGAGCTTCTTTGGAAACCCGCTGATTGCATGGCAGCGCTCGCTCACCTTTGCAGCACCGATATAGATGTGACCAAGCAGATTGCCGTCATCCGTGTAATCGTTCTCCGGAAATGGAGAAATCTCCTCCAGCTTTCCGATGTCATGAAGCATCGCCGCTGTCAGCAGCAAATCCTTATTGAGAATCGTGTAGGTATCTGCCATAAAAGCGCAGAGCTTTGCCACGCTGACCGTGTGTTCCAGCAAGCCGCCGATAAATCCATGATGCACTGCCTTCGCAGCCGAATGTCTGGTAAAGCGCTTTGCCAGTTCCTGGTCTTCTACAAATACAGCCTGAAGCAATGCCTGCAGATGTGGCTCCTTGACCATTGCGATATAGCCGGTCAGTTCCTTATACATTTCATCAATGCTGCGGGTGGTCATCGGCATATAGTCTGCCGGGTCATATTCGCCCTCCTGGCATTTCCGCACACGCTTTATGTTTAGCTGCAATGCTCCCTGAAAGCTGGTAACCTGCCCTTCAATAAAGATGTAATCCATGGTCTCAAAATGCTCAATCCCCTGACCAAGCTCCCACACCTTTCCGTCAAAGGTTCCTGTCTTGTCCTGCAGAGTAATCGAATAATAGCTCTTTCCGGTCTTGGTTTTTAAGGTCTGCAGCTGTTTGCAAAGATACGCCTCCTTGACCATTTCACCTTCGCGCAGTTCTGCCAGATATCTCATTTCATTCTCCCCCTATGCTTCTTGTGTCAAATTTATTTTTTTTTTTACATATCCATCATTGTCAGCTCCACCTGTTCCAACCGGCGCTCTGTAAGTGTCACACCAGCCGGACTGCTTCAATCAGCACTCTGCCGGCATCACACCTGTTCAGCCGCCCTTATCAGCGCTCTGTCAGTGTCACATTCAGCTCGACCTGCATCGGATTCATGCGCACTGTGCGCTGTACGAACACACTCACCTCGTCACCGCTTTGATGCATATTCAGCATTGTATTCAGACCATTATATGAATATACATTCAGATTGTCAAATTTCAGAATGATATCACCGGTCTTGATGCCCGCCTCAAACGCCGGGGAATCCGTCAACACTTCCGTGACATAGATACCGCTGAACAGTCCCTGTTCTGTGAGAACCGACATCGGAATATCTTCTCCACGCACTCCTAAGTAGATTTTCTCTTCACCGGATGCCAGCTTGGCAATACTGCCCTTCAGCCTGGTAATCCCCATTGCGGTGCAGATATGTTCATCATATTCGCTCCTTACGGTACGTGTGATGATACCGATAATCTCGCCGGACAAATTGACAATCACACCGTCGCCCTCTTCTCCGTTTGATGTACTGGTATTAAAAAGTTCCACACTGTTATCGGTAATATAATATACACTTCCCCTGCTGGTAACAGTACCAAATTCTACGGAGCCGATGTATCCGTTTGGATTTCCAAGTGCCAGAATCGGTGTGCCGACATGCAATGAGGACGATTCACCGAATACTGCTACCTGTATCTCGTTTACAAACTGTTTAGATAGCTCCTTAAGCGTCAGGCGCACTACCGCCAGATTATAGTCTTTATCATAATTCCACAGATCAGCACTATAGCTTTCCCTGCCATTGCTCACTTCAATCCGGCTCGCATTCTGCAGGCGGTCAAGACTGGCAAGAATCAAAATGTGCTCTTCGGTTTTCTCTATTACAATACCGGTCGTTTTGCTCTCTGTCTCGTAGGTATCCTCCAGCCAGTCTATGCCGTTCTCATACACATGCACTGTCACCAGAGCACGCTGCACCTCGCTTGCCAGTTTCTGCATCCGGGCAAATGCCAGCACATAGTTCTCCAGAGCCGCTTCCTCCGGAGATGACAGATTTTCCTCCTGACCGGTCGGCATCGGCGTAATATTCTCTGAGTCACCTTCTGCCTCCGGTGTAGGTGATGTTGTGATAACCGGCTCCGGAGTAGGCGTTGGAACAGGCGTTGGTGTCGGGCGATGGGTAGGCGTAGGCATCGGCGTAGGCGTCATTTCCTCCGCAGACCCGTTCAGCCCCAGTATCTTTTTCACAGGTTCATCCGCAAGCAGAAAAACAAATCGTTCCACGAGACCGAATACCACGGCAAGAAAAACCGCAAACACTGTCAGCAGAATGCCCTTGCGTATTTTGTTTTTTCTTCTCGTCACTATTTTTTCTTTCATAAACTGATAATCCGTATTTTCCGTCTGCTTCTTATTCTCCATGCAGGGCATTTCCTCCCGTTTATTTGATCGTATAAACGCTTTTTTTGACACATAAACGACTTCACTGTACTATATTATCATACACTTATGAACGAATCATGAAAAATTTGTTAATATAAGTACTATCCCCGACGGGCTTAGTAATTTCTTTGCTAAAAAACAGCCTTTTGAAGGGTAAACGTAAACTCTGCCCCGGCGCCCTCCGTGCTGACCACGGTGATATTCTCCTTGTGCGCCTGTATAATCTCCTTGGCAATCGACAAGCCGAGACCGGTTCCCTTCTTATCCTTTCCGCGCGAGAGATCTGACTTATAAAAACGATCCCAGATTCTGTTGATGCTGTCCTTCGGAATACCGATGCCATGATCCTTTACCGACACAAATACCTTGCTCCCCTTTTCTTCGGTTTTTATATCAATGGTCGAATCCGCATTGCTGAATTTGATTGCATTGTCAATCAGATTATACAATACCTGCTGTATCTTTCCCATATCCGCATCCACAAAGGATTCCTCGGCGCTGAACACCAGACTCAGGGTGATTTTCTTTTTCGTGCAGATGCCCTCGAAGGTCAGGGCAGTCTTTCGGATGACCTCATTGATATCAAAGCTGACAATATCCAGAATCACACCTGTATTCTCAAAGCTGTTGAGCGTCAGAAGATTCGTTGTCAGCTTCGTCAGCCTCTCCGTTTCAAACAGAATAATGTCCAGATATTTTTTCTGCATTTCCGGCGGAATCGTGCCGTCCGCTATCGCTTCCGCGTAGCCCTTGATGGATGTCAGCGGCGAACGGAAATCGTGTGAAATATTGCTGATAAACTTTTTCTGGGCTTCATCCACACCATGGAACTGGTCCGCCATGAATTTGATAGCCTCCGCAAGCTCCCGGTAATCATCGTGGGAATGCAGCTTCATCGGCACATTGAAATGCCCGCGGGCATATTCCTTCGTCACCTTGGTCATGCGTCGTACCGGCTCAATGGTAATCCAGTAAATTGCTGTAAAAATCCCCAAAAGCACCAGCTGGAAAATCAGATAGCAGATGTTGACAATGTCCAGATACTGGTTTCCTACCTTCCGAATTTCCTGCATCGGCAGAAATACAAAGACATACCCGCGCAGACGGTAGGTCGTATAAATCGGATGCGCTGCCACAAGCATCTCATCCTGCATAAGCTTTTGGAATGTAACATCGGACAGATACCCGTTCTCCAAAAGACGATCCAGAAAATTTGGAGTTACATAATCGACATTCGTTCCCTTCGCAGCCGAGGTAGCTTCCGAATCTACGAGCACAAGCCCGCTCGTATTGATGATCCAGATTCTTGTGCCCAGCAAACGATCCACGCTGCGAAGCTGCACCATCATGTCACTAAGCTTTGTCGCGTCCCTGTAATACGGTGTGACATATTCCTCCGCAATCATCTGAGCTTCCTCTGAAAGCATATCCACCTTTTCCTGCAAAATTCGCTGGTTGAGCCTTTTGGCGCCAAAATAATTCAACAGTACAAACATGGTAATCGATGCAATCAGATAACATGCTATTAACTTGAACAAAGCTCTATGTTTCAATGGTTCCCTCATTTCCGCGTACAGGCAATTTTTCTTTTCTATTTTCTCCCTGCACGGCTGACCAGCGGTTTGACCTTGGTCTCGAATTTATATCCGATGCCCCAGACGGTAGCAAGCTTCCACAACTCATGATCCTTAATTTTCTCACGCAGCCGCTTGATATGCACGTCCACTGTTCTGGAATCTCCGATGTACTCATACCCCCAGATATGGTCTAACAGCTGCTCTCTGGTAAACACCTGATTCGGATGCGCCGCCAGGAAATAGAAAAGCTCCAGCTCCTTCGGCGGCATCTCCACATTCTGTTCCAGATAAGTAACCGCATAATTGCTCAGATTGACGATCAGGTCCGGATACGAAACATATTCGCCGTTCGGCTCCTGTACGTTCTCCGTCCTGCCCGGGTTCCCGCCCCCTGCCTGCTCCGGGTTGAATCTGCGCAGCACTGCCTTTACCCGCGCCACGAGCTCCTTTGAATCAAACGGTTTCATCATGTAATCATCGGCACCGAGCTCCAGTCCGAGCACCTTGTCAAACACCTCACCCTTTGCCGAAAGCATGATAATCGGCACCCTGGATACCCTGCGCACCTCACGGCACACCTCATAACCATCCATGCCCGGAAGCATCAGATCCAGCAGAAGCATATCCGGCTGATATTCCCGGAACTGTACCATAGCCTCCTCGCCGTCATATACAATCCTTGTATCGAAACACTCTTTGTTTAAATACAGAGAAATCAGTTCCGCAATGTTTTCGTCATCATCAATGATTAATATTTTTTGTTTTTCCGCCATAGTCTTCCTCTTTTCTCCGGCAGGCCCTTCCCCGCGGGCTGCGTTCTCTGCTCTGCATTTCACAAATGCTATTTAAACTCCACAATGGTCACTCCGTGGTCTCCCTCACCAAATTCACCGATTCGGAAGGATTTCACATATTTTGTACGTTTCAGATGCGCATGCACCGCATCTCTCAGCGCACCGGTGCCTCGTCCGTGAATAATCGTCACCTGTGGCAAATGTGCCAGATACGCATCATCCAGGTACTTATCCACCAACGGCAAAGCCTCATCCACCCGTTTTCCTATGATGTTCAGCTCCGGACTGATATTTAAGGATTTGCTCATACGGATTTTTCCGGTTGCCGTCTTTGTCTTGCTCTCCACCTCATCCTGCTCAGCCTCGACAAGCTCTATATCCTTGATGTTCACAAGGGAACGCAGAATACCCATCTGCACATAGAGGTCACCCTTTGCATTCGGCAGAGTGCTGACAGTGCCTTTCAGGTTCAGACTTAACACATGCACCGTATCGCCGATGGTAAAGTCCTCCGGAGACAGTTTTTTCTTTGCCTTTTTCGCCTTGATGACCAGATGCTTATCCGTGCTGCCCAGCTTTTCGCGCAGCGCATCACGCTCCTTCTCCATGTCCTTTCCGACGCCTCCGGTCTGTCCCCATTTGTTGTACTTACGGATGGTCTCGTCGGCATAATCCTTTGCTTCCTGAAGGATATCTCTTGCTTTCTCATTCGCCTCGCGCAGAATCTTGTCCTTCGCATTATCTATGCGGGCGTTCTTTTCGGCCAGCCTGCGGCGAAGCTCCTGTGCTTCGGCATGCAGTCTGGCAGTCTCCTCGCGCTCACGCTCCATCGCCACACGACTCTCCTCCAGATTGCTGATGACGTCCTCAAAGCTCTCATCCTTCGTGCCGATAAACTCTCTTGCACGCTCAATGATGAAGTCCGGAAGCCCCAGCTTCTGCGAAATTGCAAACGCATTGCTCTTGCCCGGAATACCAATCAGCAAACGATAGGTCGGCTGCAGGGTTTCCAAACTGAATTCACAGCATGCATTCGACACTCCCGGCGTGGAAAGTGCAAAAATCTTAAGCTCACTGTAGTGTGTAGTAGCCATCGTGCGTGCGCCCAGATTATGCAGGTACGTGAGAATGGACATAGCCAGCGCCGCACCCTCGGTCGGGTCTGTGCCGGCTCCCAGCTCGTCAAAAAGAGTCAGGGATTCTTCATCGGCTTTTTCCAGAATTTTGACCGTATTGGTCATATGTGAGGAGAAGGTACTCAGGCTCTGCTCGATGCTCTGCTCATCCCCGATATCTGCGTATACTTCCCGGAAAATGCCGAGCTCCGACCCCTCCAGCGCCGGAATATGCAGACCCGCCTGTCCCATCAGGGTAAACAGTCCCACAGTCTTTAACGATACGGTCTTACCGCCGGTATTCGGCCCGGTAATCACTAAGAGATTGAATTCGTCGCCCAGATAAATATCAATCGGCACAACCTTTCGCGCGTCAATCAGCGGATGACGCCCCTTCTTGATGTTGATATATCTGCGGTCATTGAACTTTGGCTGAACCGCTTTCATCTGCTTTGCAAGTACCGCGCGTGCAAAGATAAAATCAAACTCCGCCAGGGTCTTCAGGTTGAACATCAGATCCTCCGTATGCTCCGCCGCCTGTGCGCTGAGTGCTGCCAGCACCTTCTCAATTTCTTCTTTTTCGCGGATTGCCAGCTCTGCCAGCTCGTTGTTGAGCTTTACCACCGCCATAGGCTCAATAAACGCCGTAGAACCGGTGGCGGACTGGTCGTGCATCATGCCTCCGAACGAATTTTTATACTCCTGCTTTACCGGAAGACAGTAGCGTCCGTTTCTCATCGTAATGATGGCATCCTGCAGCATCAGCTTGGTGCTGCCGTCCGTAATCAGCTTTACAAGCTGCTCATGAATCTTGTCGTTTGTCGTTTTAATCTGCCTGCGCACGCTTTTCAGTCCCGCGCTTGCATCGTCTGCAATCTCTTCCTCCGAAATGATGCATCGCATAATCTCATTATTCAGCACCGACATCGGCTCTAATAAGGAAAAACGCTCGCTTAAGGAGTCGGCGATTTCTTCCCCGCCGTTGCAGCCATAGCTCTTAACGCGCAGGGTCGCGGTCAGCACGGAGCTTAACTTCATCAGCTCCCCCGCGCCGAGTGTGGAACCAATTTCCAGACGCTTGATGGATGCCCCGATATCCGGCAGTCCTGAAAACGACAGAGTGCCCTTTTTATATACTCTTGCCAGAGCATCCGCCGTCTCCTTCTGCATTTCTTCAATCTTTTCGCGCTCGGACAGAGGCACCAACGCCTCACACTTGGCGCGTCCCATTGCCGAGCCTGCATACTCTGCCAGCTTGGCAATGATCTTGTTATATTCCAGTGTTTTTAAAGCCTTTTCATTCATACCCTCTCCTACAATCCTTTCTTACCAGGTGTGCCGGTGTAATTGCCCCTCCAGCTTCATGTGGGCAAAATCCTGTTGCCGTAGTGCCTCATATACCATAATAGCAACCGAATTGCTCAAATTCAACGATCTGGTCTCCCCAATCATCGGAATGCGCACGCAGTTCTCCCGGTGCTCCATCAGAAGCTCCTCCGGAATCCCGGCACTCTCCTTGCCAAACATAACAAAGTCATTCGGCCCGTAGCTAACTTCGGTGTATACCTTCTGTGCCTTGGTTGTCGCCATATAAATTTTTGCCTGCGGATTTTTCTCACAGAAATCCGCATAATTCTCATAAACATGCAAATCCAGCGAAAACCAGTAATCCATGCCCGCACGGCGCACCGCCTTCTCCGAGATATCAAAGCCGAGCGGCTTAATCAGGTGCAGACTGCTCCCGGTCGCCACACAGGTACGACCGATATTTCCTGTATTTGCCGGAATCTCCGGTTCTAACAATACCACATTCATGCCTTTCCTCCCAATTTCATTTCTGCGCATCCCGAAAGCTTGCTATATGGATATTTCCCTCCCGCGAAGAGCCCTCCATACAGGAAACGCAGTTTCCGGCATAACGACAAAAAGGATGATACCAGATCATCCTTTCATAGAAACGTTAATTTCAATTGTCTTGTCTGCCTCATAAATCACCGGAACACAGATATTTGCGATCCCCTCCGGTGTAAACGTAACATTGCCCCTGCACATGGTAGGAGGTGTAATATCGATTACAATTCCTTTGGTGGAAAATATTGTCGCAGCGTTTCCAAGAATCATATTACACAGCTCGCAGACTGCGCTCTGGGCTAGCTCATTCAGCTCTGTAATCGGCATCATGCACATCTTTGAAGCGATATCAAGCGCAATTTCATTCTGGAAACACAGAATAACCTGTCCCTTCATCTCCCCGGTGATACCAAGCATAATCAGCAAAGAATCATCTTTAAATTTTAATTCGTTATTCAGATATGGTTTTCCAAGACTTGCATCCAGCATCACCATGTCCTTCAAGACCTTGGTCGATGCAAGCAAAAACGGATTTATATAATCAGCACTAGCTGTTGCCATTTTTTTCCTCCTGTACTGTAGCCCTCTTCAGCCATACACATATATATTGTACCATATCTTATAACATGTTTTCAAGTTAAAAAACTATTTTGTATGTTTTTTTACAAATCGCGCGATTCTCTCGAGGGCAATCTTGAGATTGTCAATTGAATATGCATAGGAAATACGCAAAAATCCTTCTCCGCAGTCACCAAAGGCGGTGCCCGGCACGACGGCAACCTTCTCTTCCTGTAACAGGCGGGTTGCAAATTCATCCGAAGTCATGCCGGTACTGCGGATACACGGGAACACATAGAATGCGCCGTATGGTTCAAAACAGCTAAGCCCCATCTCACGCAGTGCATTGACAAGAAAACGGCGGCGGCCGTCATATGCGTCATGCATCATGGCAACATCCGCATCTCCGTTTCGCAGCGCCTCCACTGCAGCGTACTGGCTGGTGGTCGGTGCGCACATTATTGCAAACTGATGAATCTTGATCATCTGGGAGATGATGTTTTCCGGTCCGACTGCATAGCCAAGTCTCCATCCTGTCATGGCATAGGACTTTGAAAAGCCGTTGATGACAACAGTGCGCTCTTTCATGCCCGGAAACTCGGCAATGGAAACATGCGTACTTCCATAGGTAAGCTCGGAATATATTTCATCCGAAATCACAAAAATATCCTTCTCTTGCACCACTTCCACGATTTCCTTCAACTCCTCGCGGGTCATGATGGAGCCGGTCGGATTGTTCGGGAACGGCATAATCAGCACCTTGGTGCGGTCTGTGACTGCATCCAGCACCTCCTGCTTGGTCAGCTTAAAATCATCCTCCTCCTTCAGCTCGATGATGACCGGCTTTCCTCCTGCCAGAGTGACACATGGCAGATAGGAGACATAGCTCGGCTGCGGAATCAGCACCTCATCCCCCGGGTCGAGCATTGCGCGTAGCGCAATATCAATTGCCTCACTGCCTCCGATGGTGACAATGGTCTCCTTCGCCGCATCATACCGGAGATTGAATCTGCGCTTGAGATAATGGCAGATTTCCTCTTTCAATTCCTTTAAGCCTGCATTGGACGTATAGAAGGTGCGTCCCTTCTCCAGCGAATAAATACCTTCCTCACGGATATGCCACGGTGTCTCAAAGTCCGGCTCACCAACACCCAGAGAAATGGCATCCTTCATCTCACTGACAATATCAAAAAATTTGCGGATACCGGATGGCTGTATTCCGGTAACAATATGATTTAACGGGTCTCTCACGGTGTAATCATCATCCTTTCATCTTCAATCTCGCCTACCAGCGGAATACCATGCTCCTTATACTTCTTGAGCACGAAATGTGTAGCCGTGCTTAAAACTGCCTCCATCGGTGCCAGCTTGCTCGACACAAAGTTAGCGACCTCGCGCATACTTCTTCCGTCGATAATTACCGTCAGGTCAAAGCCGCCGGACATCAGATACACCGACTCTACTTCATCAAATTTATAGATTCTCTCTGCGATACGGTCAAACCCCTGACCTCTCTGCGGCGTAACCTTCACCTCAATCAAGGCGGTCACGCGCTCATTTCCTGTCTTATCCCAGTTAATCAGAGTCGGATATCCGCAGATGACCGAATCCGCTTCCATCTCCGCCACCGCGGCAGCCACCTCTTCCTCCGTGGCACCAAGCATCAGCGATAAATCCTTCGCCGTAAGCTTAGAATTTTTATCGATTGCCTTCAAAATCGCTTCCTTGAGTTCCGCCCTGTTATTCTTTTCTTGCATCATAAATTCCTCCTTACATCTGCCCCTTGGCTATATTTATTAAAAAATCTGTCACTCCATTGCTGCCGTTCCTTCGCCTAGCGATACCAGTCATCACCGCGAAAAGGTTCCAGAAAACGTTTCTCCTCCTCATTATATACCACCCTGTCATTTCCGTCACACAGCATTCCTATTTGTGCGGCAGGTATTCCCGCCGCGGCATACCGTTTCAGCAGCGGAACCGGTACATCCGTCACTGCCAGAAAGCACCCCGTAGAAAACATGAAATACGGATTGCGGTCAAGAATCTCACAGACCTCTATCGTTTCCTGGCAGAGCAGTATTTTTCGCAGTGTAATTTCCATCCCGCTGCCTAAGTATTCACCCAGCTGCCAGAGTGCGGCAAAGATACCTCCCTCGCCTGCAAGCTTCACCAGGGCAGCCTCCCCGCGCGCAATGGAAATTGCCTCACGCATATCCGTCTGCCCCGCCGCGGCAAGCGCCATATCCAAATACTGTCCGCTCAAGCGCCTCTTCAGCTCCTCGCGGTTTTTCTGTATCATTAAGGCTGTGGCCTCCTTTGCCGCCTGACCGACCATGATAATCGCCCGCCCCGGCTTTGTCACAAGTCCCCGTCTCCTGCCGCTTCCGGCAAGAAACAGCTCCGCTTCGGTATTTCTTCCCGTTTTCACCTGTAAGGCCGGCGCCTTGATTTCTCTCCTGCCGCACTCATCGGCAATCCGTTTCACCAATTGCCTGATTTCGGGCTCTTCGAGCTTCTCCGGTACAATAAGTGCAGCGGAATAAACTGCCTCGGTAATATCCTCCGCTGCCAGCAGCCCCTGAACACGGTCAATCAGATAACCAATCCGGCAGTCATATTCTAAAGCTGCCGTATCGCCTGCCATGCCAAAAGCATCGGGTGCCTGACCGGCAAGAACGGTGCATGCCGGCTCCTTTTCCCCTGCGCTTCTTCCGATATTCCTGAATACTGTTCGCTTCTCTGCCGCTTCCGGCAGCTTTCCCATCTGCATCTGCATCCTCCCGCATCATTAGGGTTTGTCATAAAGAAATGTCATTCCTTTTACGACAAAAACGCCCTAAGCTGACCACTTGTCAGCTTAGGGCGAACCATTCAGTCCGTGTTACCACCTAAATTCAGATTTCTCTGCTCTTTGCTGGTACAGGATTGCTCCGATACCACTCTCCCAATAACGGTGGAGTCTCCGGTAGAGCCTACTGGAATCTCGTTCGGTCTACAGCTCCGAGACTGCTTCACTATCGCTTTCGTGAGGATTCGCAGCACCATCCTCTCTCTGGAACTTCCACGACAGCTACTCTTTCTCTTCTCTGCCTTTTACATTGGCCATGAAACTGCACCACCGCAGAATCATCAACCTCAATTTATGTTCACCATCATACCACACACTCCCCGGATTGTCAACACTGCACGTGCGAATTGTTTTCAGAGTTTTTGGCAGAAGCCCCCGGCAGTATCAGTCTCTCCGGCAGATATTTTGCCACCTCCACCGCCACGAGACTATAGAAAACATCAATATATATACCCGCCTCGTCTTCCATCGGTGTCACATACTCCGGATAAAAATACGAAAACAACAGGCT
>CAMALD010000012.1 GCA_945836355.1 uncultured Lachnospiraceae bacterium
GCTGAGATAAAGCTCAGGGTTAAAACAAAAGCTCTTGTCAAGGACACGAAATACGCACTGAAGGTTTACAATCTTTCTGAAAACCAAAAGGCAATATTCAAGTCAAGTGAGCCGGAGATTGTATCGGTAAATGAGGAAGGGATTATTTGCGGCCTTTCGAACGGTACAGCAATCATTACAGTTACGATCAAAGAGGGCGTTAAGACCGTCACCTCGCTGACCTGCGAGGTTACTGTCGGACCACCCGCAATCAATGTCAAATGGACCAAATCCGAGATCACTCTTCTTGTTGGCAAACGTACCACCTTGAAAACGATTCTCCTTCCGTTTAACACCGCAGAATCTGCCAAGTTCTATTCTGCGGACACTGACATTGTAACGGTAAGCAGCACCGGTAAGATTACAGCCAAAACAGTTGGCACTACATACGTTTTCACTACTATTGACAATGGCAAATATGATGTTTGCAAGGTTACGGTAGTGGAGGATGGCATCGATGATCCATCGCTCGAGGAAGATGAAAACTCATCTGTGGATGATGAATCAAAACCTTCCGAGGCAGACGATGACGCAAACAATCCTGCAGAGTCCGAATAATGGACATCAAAAACAGCAGCATGGACATGCTGCTGTTTTTACGTTTTGGAAGCACAGTTTCCGATACGTTGTCCCATCCTAGCTGACCATTCCGCCTATCATCCCCCCGGCAGCCATCACCGCAAGGGATTTCAGCATACTTCCTGCCGCCAGCTCCGGCCCCGAGATTAAAAAGGCCAGAATCAGATACACCAAAAAGTACAGGATTCCAAAAATCAATCCCCATAAAAACTTTTGCTTTCCCGCCTTTTTTCCCAGATACAAGCCCCCGGTAAATACCGCCAAAGCATCCACCCCCGCCAGCAGCACGGCTAAAACCTTGTCATTCAACCCCATTTTTAATAGAAGAAATGCACAAAACAATAATAACACCACAGTCAGCAGTGCCGACAGGACAAAGGCTTTCACAAAATGTACCGCCTGAACACCTCCGGTTAATTTCTTATCCACCCTTCTTCCCCCTTTCTTTTTTTGGTAAGACATGTTAAACTATATGACATGTGAAAGGGTAATATTCCACAACAATACGGAGGAACCATCCATGAAATACATCGATCTTCATGTGCATTCAAATATTTCCGACGGCACTCTCACACCCTCCGAGGTGGTCAGACATGCTGCAGAGCACAGCCTCGCTGCGATTGCTCTCACCGACCATGACTGCATTGGCGGGATTGCCGAAGCCTTCCATGAGGCCGGACAGCTTTCAGAGAACGGTACCGAAATTGAAATTATTCCCGGAGTTGAAATCTCTGCCGACTATAAAAATCGTGATATCCACATTCTCGGTCTATTTATTGATCCGCAAAATCCTGCTCTGACCGCTGCACTTGCCGCCGCCATTCACTCGCGCGATGTCCGCAACGAAAAAATGGTCCGCAATCTTCAAAACGCCGGTCTTGACATCACTCTGCAGGACCTCGTGTTCGACAACCCGAATACAGTAATCACCCGGGCACATTTTGCGAGACACCTGATAGACCGCGGTTATGTCCGCAGCCGTGAAGAGGCATTCCGCCGTTATCTCGACAGCACCACGCCTTACTATGTCCGGCGTGAATATATGACACCGCAAGCCGCAATCGAGCTGATTGCAGGCGCCGGCGGCATCCCTGTACTGGCCCATCCGCTACTCTATCATCTGACTCCGTCGGAGGTAACCACCCTTGTCAGTCGCTTAAAGGATGCCGGCTTGCAAGGTATTGAGACCATCTATTCCGCCAATACCGGGACCGATGAAGCGTTTGTGCGCCAGCTCGCTTCCCGCTTCAAGCTTCTGATTACCGGAGGCTCTGATTTCCACGGTGCAAATAAGCCGGACATCGAAATCGGCATTGGCAGAGGAAATCTCCGCATCCCATACGAGCTTTTGACACGGCTGGCAGACTTTAGAAAAGAAAACGGATTGCGGTAATCCCGCAATCCGTTTTCTTTTTAACGAACCCAGTAAGCTTTACTTGCTCTCTTTATTCTCTCCGTTATCTGCTTTCTCTACTTCCACTACGGCAGTCTTCTTCATTGGGATGCGGCAATTCTTGTTGTTTCCGAACTCGACAACCACCACTTCCTCCATGACGTCGATTACTACGCCGTAGAAGCCTGCAGTCGTCAGAACACTGTCACCGATTTCCAGAGAGCTGACCAGTGCATCCATCTTCTTCTGCTGCTTTTTCTGCGGACGAATCAGGAAAAAGTAAAATACCGCACCGATTACAACAATGTAGATTAACATCGATACGAGTGTCATAGTTCCCGCTCCCTCGGTACCTGTCGATTCCAAAAATGGTAAATAGTTCATAAATATTTCCTCCAATTCCGACCATACCGGCCACTCAATTATTCTTTCTCACCTTCGGCAAAGCCGTCCAGCTTTCTCTTTTTGTATGCTGCATATTCCTGTCTCTCGATGGCATCCCGAATCTCTTCCATCATTTTATTATAGAAGTATAGATTGTGCGTGACAATCAGACGTAGCCCCAGCATCTCCTTCGCCTTGAGCAGATGTCTGATATATGCCCTGCTGTAATGCCTGCAGGTCGGACAGCCGCAGCCCTCCTCAATCGGCCGGGTATCCAGCTCGTACTTTGCATTCATCAGGTTCATCTTGCCATGATTGGTATAGGCATGCCCGTGACGTCCGTTTCGTGCAGGATATACGCAATCGAAGAAATCCACACCTCGCTCAACCGCCTCGAGAATGTTTGCCGGAGTCCCGACGCCCATCAGATAAACCGGTTTTTCCAGCGGCAGATGAGGAACTGTCTTCTCGATTATATGATACATCTCCTCATGCGTCTCTCCCACTGCAAGACCACCGATTGCATAGCCGTCAAGCTCCATCTGGGTAATTCTCTTGGCATGTTCAATTCGAATATCCTCGAAGGTCGTGCCCTGATTAATTCCAAACAACAGCTGATTGCGGTTGATGGTATCCTCTTTTGCATTCAGTCGGGTCATTTCCGCTTTACAGCGCTCAAGCCACCGTGTTGTGCGCGCTACGGACTTCTCAACATAGTCCCTCGCCGCATCATGCGGTGCACACTCATCAAATGCCATTGCTATCGTGGAAGCGAGATTGGACTGTATCTGCATACTCTCTTCCGGACCCATAAAGATTTTACGCCCATCGATGTGCGAATTAAAAAATACGCCCTCTTCCTTTATCTTGCGCAAGCCTGCCAGAGAAAATACCTGAAATCCTCCGGAGTCCGTCAGAATCGGCTTGTCCCACACCATGAATTTATGGAGACCACCCAGCTTCTTAATGATCTCATCCCCGGGTCGGACATGTAGGTGATACGTGTTGGACAATTCCACCTGAGTGCCGATTTCCTGCAAATCCATCGTAGATACCGCTCCCTTGATGGCGGCAACGGTTCCGACATTCATAAACACCGGTGTTTGTATCGTTCCATGCACGGTAGTCAGCTCACCGCGTTTTGCAGAACCATCCCTGCATATTAGCCTGTACATTTCGTTTTATCCTTTCATGCTCGTTTTCTGCCCCAAAAACACAGCTTCGGGCATATCAGTAGATAGTATATCGTTTTCACACTGATTTTTCAAGCAATATTGTTCATTTTGCCGCACTATTTTCAGTCGCACAGATGGTGAATCATGCTATATGCTGTCGGCATATAAATATCTGCAATCTGAATATCCTTTGAACCATACATTTTTTCCGCAAAATCATTGCAGACCATGTCAAAGGTTTCCTTGGTATATTTGACAGAAAGCAATGCCGAAATCTTGTCAAAGGTGGTCGGCGGAACTGCATACCCCCACTGGCTGTCATCATCACGGATATAGCGGACCTGCTCCATGCACTTTGGCGTGATGGCGTAATCCTTGCCTGACCTTTTGTCATGACAGATAATCTCCACATATCCTGTCCTCTCCGCGATTCTGTACTGAAGCTGACAGTTTTTCTGCTGCTTCTTCAAATCACCGATAGCATCAATCAACAGCAGGGCGCTGCTGTCCTCACGCTTTGATTCCGGCACATTGGTATCAAATTTGACATCCCGCACCATATCGGTACGAAGCAGCTTAATAAGGCGGTCTATACTGTCCTGATCCATGACCTCATTTGTCACTTTCTCCTTCTGCGCGGTGAGAAAATCCACCAGCACATCAATTTCCGTCTGGGACATCAATGCCATATTGTCGTTCATAACGCACCTCCTATATTTTTTCATTATCTAACGGGATGCCGCATACTCTGCCAAGACTGCCCACAGCAACGCATTGCGCTCCCATATATTATCAAACTCATTCGCTGCCAGAGGAGCCGCTCCGACCCCAATCTCTATCGTGACCGACGGGATGCGCAGTTCCATTACACTCCAGTCGCCGTATCCTGCCGCATCCTGTTTATCATTCGATGCATAACGTATTTCGTTGCGGTTGATGGATTGAATCAGCTCCACCAGCTTCTCGCAGGAGCTTCTAAGCTCCCCCGTCTGACCGTAATCCCAGTACAGGACACTTCCGGTCGCATGATAACTGATTGTAAGAACCGGTCTGACCTCTTTGGTCAGCCGCATCAATGCCCGGGTCTCCGCCTCGCTTCCCGCTTCGGTTCCTTTATATTTTTGCGCCCCCGGATCTGCTGCACCCTTATATTCTGTAAAACCATAGGAAAAATTCCGGTTCAGGTCAACCCCATTTGCATTGGCTTTCCAGTATTTCAGATAATCTGCCAGTCTGTAGGAGGTGGCACCGCTGTCAAAATCTCTGCGATACCATTCCTGCACCTTATCAGCAATCCGGGCATCCCGGATTCCATCCAGACCATACTGGCTGATAGCGATTCCATCGGGATTTGCCATCGGAACAAGGTGGATGCACACCTTGTCAAGCAGCTCCGATACCGCATTATCATGATACTGTGCTTTTTTTTCATATGCCAGATAAAATTCGAGCTGCTTCATCACTAATTGTGAAGTCATATACTCTCTGGCATGAATCCCGGCTTGAATCAAAATCGATTTTTCCGCATTTGGATTGCCCACCGTGACACCGTATACCTTTCGGCCATCGGCAGTCTGCGCCAGCACCTCATACTCCAGCCTCTCCGGGTAAGCCCGCCTCAGTTCCTCCAAATTTTCCATCAGCTCTTCATACGAATACACTGCATCCTCCGTGTCAACCACGGTCAGTTTTTTTTTACATTTACCGCGGAAGCATAGTATTCCAGCGACTGTCTGCCGTCCTGCTGCGGCTCCGGACTCTCCGCAAGGTATTCAGCAAAGGCATACACAATCTGGTCGCCGTACAGCAGCATGTCCCAGCCATTGTCCCCCTTTGCCAGCCTCGTAAAGGTATCACCGAATTTGACCAGCGCAATAATCTCGGTATCCGTAGACGGTCCGGAACGCAGGTTTAGCTTGGACACCGCCACCACTACCACATCATTGGTTTTGGTAAAGCCGTCCATATCATCTGCAATGTCGCTTCCCGGCTGTGTCTGCGGCTGTCCTCCCCCCTGCTCGGCGTCGGGAGTATCCACCGTGTCACCCGGTTCATCCGCCTCTGTCTCCGGGACCACCTTGTGCTCGTAGGTTTTAATCACATTCATGTCCACCGTCTGCGGTGCGCTCTCACCGGCACTTTCGCCGCATGCCGCCAGCAGCAGAACCGCCGCTAGCATTCCTATCCCTCTTCGCGTATATCTCATAGGCATCCTCATTTCTTTTGAATGTTTACCGCCCTGTTGTTCTTATTCTTCCCCGGCTGCAAAACTGCATATCGCCTCTACGGCATCCTGCGCAGCCGCAACGGATTCCTCCATCCGGTGAATGACCTCACTGCCGATTTCCGCCTCCGTCAAAATATTCATCAATGCCTCCAGCATCTTTTTATTCAGCATTGCATCCTGCTCTGTAAGCTGCAGCAACGCTTCCTTTTGCTCCTCTTCTATCTGCGATTTTTCGATGGACGCCGTCATCTCAAGGTTAATCATGTCCCTCGTGCCCTCAGCTTCCTGTATCGCATGTATCACATCGTAAATCGACTTCAACAGCTTATCATGTTCATTGATTGCATCAAATGCATGCTGTCCGAGCATAAGCTCTGCGCTTTGCAATTCCTGCGTCAACCCCTGAAGTATTTCCAAGCCCTTCTCTTCTGCCATCGCATTATCCCCCAAACAGTCCAAACAGTTCTCTCACGTTACGCACTCCGGTCAGTTTCATCCCGGAGGTCTTCTTGCGGTTTGTCATAATGCTCTTTGCATTGGCAAACGGCAATATGCATTGATCATAGCCCAGCTTCTCTGCCTCGGTCACACGCTGCTCCGCCATTGTCACAGCGCGCACCTCACCAGTCAGACCAACCTCCCCAAACACAATGGTCCGCTCGGGCATCGTCCTGTTCTTATAGCTCGACAAAACAGCAAAGACGATTGCCAGATCAAGCGCCGGTTCATTGATGCGCATTCCGCCGGCAACATTGACGTATGCATCACAAAAAGATATCTGTATTCCCAAACGTTTTTCCAGTACCGCCAGCAACAGATTGACGCGGTTGAAATCGGTGCCCGCGGCAGTCCTCCTCGGCATATTAAAATTGGTCTGACATACGAGTGCCTGTACTTCCACCAGCATTGTCCTGCTGCCTTCTGCCACCGCGGTCACAACGGAACCCGGCTCCCCTTCCGGTCTGCCCTCCAGCAGATATTCCGAAGGGTTGAGGATTTCAACCAGCCCCTCCGCTCTCATCTCAAACACCCCGATTTCGTTTGTAGAACCAAACCGGTTTTTCACCGCCCTTAAAAAACGATAGGATGCCGCATTGTCCCCCTCAAAGTACAACACCGTATCCACCATATGTTCCAGCACGCGGGGACCCGCTACCGTTCCTTCCTTCGTGACATGTCCGACAATGAAAATGCTTACCCCCTGCCCCTTCGCAATGCGGAGCAGGCTTCCCGTCGTTTCCCTCACCTGACTGACGCTGCCCGGCGCAGCGGGAATATCTTCACGGTACATCGTCTGTATCGAATCGATAATCACCATCTGCGGTTTCTTCTCATCAATCGCCGCCTCTACAAAATCAAGGTTTGTCTCGGACAACAGCCATAGCTTCTCGCTGGGCTCGTCCAGACGGTCTGCGCGCATTTTTATCTGCTGCAGCGATTCCTCACCGGATATATATAATACCGAATGGTCTTCCTCAGCAAGCTTACAGCACATCTGCAACAATAATGTCGACTTTCCGATGCCCGGGTCACCTCCGACCAGAACCAGGGAACCGGCAACAATGCCGCCCCCCAGCACACGGTCAAGCTCGCCTATCCCGGTCAGGGTGCGTGCCTCCTGCGCACTGGTCACATCGGCCAGCCGCTTCGGAGTCATCCTCGGCGCAGCCGCGCGCGCAGCTCCTGCCGGGGCGGGCTTTACAACCGGTTCTTCTACAAAGCTGTTCCACGCCCTGCACCCCGGACACTGTCCGAGCCATTTGGGTGATTCCTGTCCACATTCCTTACAGAAAAATACTGTTTTTGCCTTACCTGCCATCTACACTCCCATCCGATATGCCCTGTCTGTAATCAGCACTTGGTGATGCGCACTGCAGCGCTCTCCTGCTCCTTAATCTCCACACTAATGACAAGCTTGCCGCCGAGATTTGTCTTCATCTTGCCGACATTGGTATCATCAATATAAATGCGGTACTCCTTTTCCGGCTCCAGCTCCAGCGTAATCTGCGCATCCTCAGCAGCACGCACGCAAAACGACACTTCCCTGTCCGTCTGGAAAAAATGCTCCACAGCCGTACCCGGCACGGACTCATACACGAACATACCGTTTTTTTCAAGCTTCGTCACTTCGAAGTAGGTCTTAACCTTGTACAAGTCGCCCTCATACTCAAAATCACTGACCTTTGTCTTTGTCTCCAATGTATAGTCACCAAAACTAAGTGTTCCGTCTTCCTCTTTGCGAATCAATTCTGTGCTCATCTTATCCTCCATTTCCGCTGTAAACCTCATACATCCTGCAGCATTTTTATATGCTTATGGTACAGCAGGTCTCCTCCTGCCGTTACCATAAGCATACCATATATCATTCCATTTTTCTACTGTTTTCTGCCAATTTCGCTCATTTATTTCATCGTCTTCGCACCGCGCTTATGACGCACCGCAAGCTTAAGCTCCTTGTCGTGGGAAAGTGTTATCGTGTCCCCCTCACACAATCTTCCCTCAAGAATTTCCTCGGACAGCTTATCCTCAACCTCATTCTGGATGGCCCTGCGCAGCGGTCTTGCGCCGTATTTCTCATCAAAGCCCTTTTCTGCGAGATAATCCAGCAGAGAATCCTCCGCCTTAAGCCGGATTCCCATCTGCTCCATGCAACGCTTCGATATGGTATCGAGCATGATGCGCACGATCTCTCTGATATCCTTGCGGGTTAATGCGTGGAATACGATTGTCTCATCGATACGGTTTAAGAACTCCGGCTTAAACAGCTGCTTCACTTCACTCATAACTCCGTCCCGCATGCGGTTGTAATCCGCCTCTTCATCCGTGCCACTGGTAAATCCGAGACGTTTCGGTGAAATAATGCTCTGGGCACCGGCGTTGGAAGTCATGATGATGATGGTATTTTTAAAGCTTACCTTGCGCCCCTGGGCATCGGTCACATGTCCGTCATCAAGAATCTGAAGCAAAATATTAAAGATATCCGGATGCGCCTTCTCTATCTCGTCAAACAAAATAACGGAATATGGATTGCGCCGTACCTTTTCACTCAGCTGTCCGCCCTCATCATAGCCAACATATCCCGGCGGCGAACCAATCATGCGGGATACACTGTGTTTCTCCATGTATTCCGTCATGTCAACCCGGATCATCGAGTTTTCATTGCCAAACATAGCCTCTGCAAGTGCCTTGGACAATTCTGTCTTTCCGACACCGGTAGGCCCGAGGAATAAAAACGAGCCGATCGGTCGATTCGGATCCTTCAGACCTACGCGCCCTCTGCGGATTGCCTTCGCCACCGCAGTAACCGCTTCCTCCTGACCGACCACGCGCTCATGCAGCACTTTTTCCAGCTTCAGAAGCCGCTCGCTTTCCTCCTCCCGAAGCTTCTGCAGCGGAATGCCGGTCCACTGCGCAATCACGCCCGCAATCTCCTCCTCGCCGACGACAAGCTCCTGTTGTTCCCTTTCTTCCTCGCGCTTCTGGCGGATTTGCTCCATACTGTTCTTCACGCGGTCCTGTTTCTTTTTTATTTCTCCCGCACGCTCAAATTCTTCGGATTTGATAGCCAGTTCCTTTTCCTCTTCCAGCTTTTGCAGCTTTTCTTCCAGCTCCTTCATTTTCGGAATCGGCGCATACATGGCAAGTCTCATCTTGGAAGCAGCCTCATCCATGACATCAATCGCTTTATCCGGAAGGAAACGCTCATTAACATAGCGGCTTGTCAGTCTTACCGCCGCATCCAGCGCCTCCTGCGCGATTGTCACATGATGGTGCTTCTCATACGCCGGACGCAGACCCTGTAAAATGCGGACCGCTTCCTCCTCGCTTGGCTCCTCAATCACCACCGGCTGGAAACGTCTCTCCAGCGCCGCATCCTTTTCAATATGTTTGCGGTACTCCTCGCGGGTGGTCGCACCCAACAGCTGTATCTCACCTCTGGCAAGGGACGGCTTGAGAATATTGGATGCATCAATCGCACCCTCGGCGCCGCCGGCACCGATGATGGTATGCAGTTCATCAAGAAACAGGAGCACATTACCATCCGCAATCACCTCCGCAATCACCTTCTTGATGCGCTCTTCAAACTCACCGCGGTACTTTGAGCCTGCAACCATGCCCGACAAATCAAGCGTCACTACACGCTTATCCGTCAGCACATCCGGCACATCCCCCTCAACGATCTTTTCTGCGAGGCCTTCTGCGACTGCTGTCTTACCGACACCCGGCTCTCCCACCAGACACGGATTGTTTTTGGTCCTTCTGCTCAGAATCTGAATCACGCGCTGTATCTCATTCTCCCTGCCAATGACCGGGTCCAGCCTGCCCTCGCGCGCCATCTGCGTCAAATCCCTGCTGTACTGGTTCAGCGTCGGAGTCTGCGATTTTCCGCGGCTCTTTCCCCTTCCTCCCGCATAATCCGCCTTAGTATTGCCGGAGTCCGCACCGATTGCCGTCATGATATCTGCATACAACTTCTGTAAATTAACCCCCAGAGTATTCAAGAGACGCACGGCAATACAGTCCGCCTCTTTGATAAGCGCGAGCAGAATATGCTCCGTGCCGATTTTGTCAGCCCGCAGGCGCTGACTTTCCTTTGCGCTCGCCTCAAGTATGCGCCTTGCCCGCGGTGTAAAATTCTCCTTCTCCATAATTTTGATTCCGTTGTTGGGAGCAATCAGCTGGTTCACCAGCTCCAGCAGCTTCTCCTCGTCCACCTCATGCTCGTCAAGGATTCTGCCCGCCACTCCGTCCGCCATTGTCAGACCAATCAGCAGATGCTCCGTGCCGATATAGTTATGCGCAAGCCGGTAGGCTGTCTCCGTAGCATAGCGGATTGCCTCCCTCGCATGCTCTGTATATCTCTCATCCATAAAAAACCTCCGCTTAAATAATTAGTGATTCTCAGATTGATGACGTCAGTCCCTGAGCCATCAGCTTATTCAGATATTCCCCGCGGTACGCCGCACGCTCTTTGCTTTCCATACTTTTCCCGTACACCTTCTGCAGATTGGCAGGCTGAATCCTCATCATCTGCTCGTACAGGCTAAGACTTTTCTTGAGCGGAATCATCCCGAGATCTCTGCCCAGCTTTAACTGCGCCAGCAACAGTAATCCGTCCTCGGTGCTGATGCGTTTCGCATAGCGCAGCACGCCGTAGGAGCGATAGACCTTATCCTCAATATCATCCGCCCCGACCTTGCAAAGATAGTCGCGGTATTTCTGCTCCTGACCCACAATCTGGTTCATAATCTGCCTCAGATTGCCCATGATTTCTTTTTCACTGCAGCCAAGCGTTTTCTGATTTGAAATGCGGTATAGATATGCATGTGTATTAGTCCCCTCCCCGGGAATTCCCCGGATGGCCACACCGTACTTGCCCACCTCATCTGCCAGCTTCTGTATCTTGCCGGTCATGTTGATAGCCGGAAGAAACATCAGATACGACGCTCTCATCCCGGTACCCGCATTTAACGGCGATGTCGTCAGATAACCGTAGCGGTCATCATAGGCATACCCTAATTCCTCCAGACAATTGTCCACGCCCTCCGCGCGTCTGTATGCCTCCTCTAAATCAGCTCCCGGGGCTACCGACTGTATCCGGATATGATCCTCCTCATTAATCATGATACTGATACCCTCGTCCTCAGACAATACCAGCCCGGTTTCCTGCCGCCTGCCGACCAAAAGATCGCTGATGATATACCATTCCTTAAGAGATGCTTTCTCCAGCTCCGAAAGCTTGTTGACATTGCAGGAATAATACTTCATACCATCAATTCCCTCAAGCTGTGCTACCCGGTCACGCACACTCTGCGTCAGCTCCTGTGCCTCTTTTTCCTTCATCTTCCCTGAAAAATGATACTCGGCAAGATTTCTCGCCAGCCTAACCCGGCTTGAAATCACAATACTGTCTTCCTCTCTCTTTTCATACCATTTATTCATTCTAATCTCCATTCAAATCCATATCAGGCAAAAGCCCCTGTATTCTATTTTATTGCCTTCAACGCGCGGAGTCTGTCCCTCAAAACAGCTGCCATCTCATAGTCTTCTCTCTCGATCGCCTGTTCGAGCTGCATGGACAGCTTTTCACGCTCGTCCAGTTCCGGCAGCTTTTCGGAATCCGAATCAAATTCCGCCGCGGCTACTTTATTCTTCGGCTGCTTGCCGCTGTGCGTATCCGCGCCCTGAATGTTGCGCAGATTGCGGTTTAGCAGCTTGCCGAAGCTCTGATAGCATTTTGCACATCCGAACTGCCCGCTCTGTTTGAACTCATCAAAGGTCAGTCCGCACCCGCTGCAAGATACATGGCTCTTCGGTGCCTCATTCTCCTCCTGCTGCTCTTCCCGTTCCATTGCGCCCTCGAGCATCCCGGATAACAGACCTCCGAGGGAAATCTCCTGCCCGCCAAACGGCAGCTTCAGACGAAGACTGGTATTTTCCGCCGCACATTCCTCACAGAGATACTGTTCCTTC
>CAMALD010000013.1 GCA_945836355.1 uncultured Lachnospiraceae bacterium
TCTCCACGTTCGGCTTCTCCATCTGCCCGAGGAACATTCTCGCGTAGGAGGACAGGGATTCCATGTAACGCCTCTGACCTTCCGCGTAGATGGTATCAAACGCCAGGGAGGATTTGCCCGAGCCGCTCAAACCCGTCAGCACCACAAACTCATTGCGCGGAATATCCACATCAATTCCCTTCAGGTTGTGCTCCTTCGCACCACGTATCCGAATGTATTCCTTTTTATCGCTCATTTTATCAACCTCTCATTCAAAGCCGGCACTACAGCTTCGCCAGCTCTTTTCTGACTTCCATTAATTGGTCACGCAGCTGTGCCGCCAGCTCGAAGTTGAGCTCTGCCGCCGCTGCCTGCATCTTCTTGGTCAGCTTGCGCGCCAGACTCTCCATCTCCTTCGCACTCATTGACTCCAGCGCCTTGTCGTTGACCAGATCCGCGCTCTCCTTCTCCACCTTCTTGGAAATGCTGATCAGATCACGCACCGCCTTCCTGATGGTCTGCGGGGTAATACCATGCTCCTTATTGTATGCATCCTGTATGCGGCGGCGGCGTGCGGTCTCCTCGATTGCATGCTTCATCGAATCCGTCATCCGGTCAGCGTACATGATAACATGCCCTTCGGCGTTTCGCGCCGCGCGGCCGACCGTCTGAATCAGTGAGGTCTCCGAACGGAGAAATCCCTCTTTGTCCGCATCCAGAATCGCCACCAGACTGATCTCCGGGATATCCAGACCCTCCCGCAGCAGATTAATGCCCACGAGCACATCAAACACATCCATGCGCATGTCGCGTATGATCTCAGCACGCTCTAATGTGTCAATGTCCGAATGAAGATATTTCACACGAATCCCCACCTGACGCATATAATCCGTCAGCTCTTCCGCCATGCGCTTGGTCAGGGTAGTCACCAGCACCTTGTTTTTCTTCGCTGTCTCCCTGCGCACCTCACCGATAAGGTCATCAATCTGTCCCTCCACCGGCCGCACAAAAATCTCCGGATCAAGCAGCCCCGTCGGGCGGATAATCTGCTCGGTGCGCATCAGCTCATGCTCCTGCTCATACACGTTCGGTGTGGCCGATACAAAAAGCATCTGATTGATCTTGTCCTCAAACTCGCTGAAATTCAGCGGGCGGTTGTCCTTTGCCGACGGCAGACGGAAGCCGTAATCCACCAGCACATTTTTGCGCGCCTGGTCGCCATTGTACATACCGCGCACCTGCGGAATGGTAATATGCGACTCATCCACAATAATCAGAAAATCGTCCGGGAAATAATCCAGCAGAGTGTTCGGCGTACAGCCCGGCTGCAGCCCCGAAAGGTGCATGGAATAATTCTCGATGCCGGAACAAAACCCGGTCTCACGCAGCATCTCAATATCAAAATGCGTCCGCTCCGAAATGCGCTGCGCCTCCAGAAGCTTGTCCTCACTCTTGAAATAACGGATGCGCTCATCCAGCTCCAGCTCGATGTTTTTGATCGCCGCCTCCATGTGCTCCGGTGACACCACATAGTGCGAGGCCGGAAAAATAACCACATGCTCCAGAGTGCACCTAACCTCCCCGGTCAGCACATCAAACTCGCAGATGCGGTCCACCTCATCCCCAAAAAATTCTACCCGCACCGCGGTATCCTCATTCGCCACAGGAAAAATCTCCACCACATCTCCTCGCACACGGAACGTGCCGCGCTTAAAGTCCATATCGTTACGGGTGTACTGAATATCAATCAGCCTGCGCAGCACCTCGTCGCGGTCGCGCTCCATGCCCGGACGCAGGGACACGGTCATGCTCTGGTAATCAATCGGGCTGCCGAGTCCGTAGATGCACGAGACACTCGCCACAATGACCACATCGCGCCGCTCCGTGAGCGCCGCTGTCGCCGAGTGGCGAAGCTTATCAATCTCATCGTTGATTGCGGAATCCTTCTCGATGTAGGTGTCCGTGGAAGGCACATACGCCTCCGGCTGGTAATAATCATAATAGGACACAAAATACTCCACCGCATTCTCCGGGAAGAACTCCTTAAACTCGCCGTACAGCTGTGCCGCGAGCGTCTTGTTGTGTGCTATGACGAGTGTCGGCTTATTGAGCCTTGCGATGACATTCGCCATCGTGAAGGTCTTGCCCGAGCCGGTAACGCCGAGCAGGGTTTCGAACTGGTTGCCCTCCTCAAAGCCCTTGACCAGCGCCTCAATTGCCTCCGGCTGGTCGCCGGTGGGCTGATATTCCGAATGTAATACAAAATGATCCATGATAGCTCCTCCCATTTTGGATACACAATTCTCTCACATTTTATTCATCAACAGTTAAACAGGGAACAGACTCTTTGTATCTGTTCCCTGATTATAACACAGTTTATTCATTTATACAACAAAAATCGAATGTTTGTTCTGTTTTTATTTGCTTTGGAACAAATCTGAGAATCTAAGAGAACGTGTATTATACAGCGTTCCTATGCTTTGCACATACGTTGACCATATCGTGTTCATATACCATTATTCTTGTCTGTTATTTTTTTGCAAATAACTTTTTACCGCATCCAAAAATTCTTTTGCATGCTCTATTTGCAATTCTGCATCCTGTTTGGAAGCAATAAAAAAATCATCATAATCACATACATTTCTGATTTGAAATGCATTCTGCAAATATTTAGAAAACTTTATGTCAAATTTTTGTGTCTTTATATACTCTTTCTGAAAAAATGCAATTACTCCGGCATGTTTATAAAAATCCACATGGTCTAATACCAAAACGGCACGAACAGCAGAAAATATCGCATAATAAGAGCGCCCAATGGAATCCTTATATTTTCCGGCATTCAACAATATTTCCGCAGATTCCAGCTTTTCCTGTGCATTGTTTATGCGGTATTGAATTAAATTATCCAATTTTAAGCCCCTCCTTTGCAATATTTCTATAGTAAGGAAGAACATCCTTGTACTCTTCAAATTCATCGTAGGGAATTACCATCGGGGATACAACCGTGTCATTCTTCAGCCCAATATCCGCTGACAAGTCCCATACAGTTCTCAATTTATCCTGTAATAGAATACGGTCACCTTTCACAATTGCTACGATATCTATATCAGAGTCTTCTTTGTTATCTCCTCTTGCATACGAACCATATAGGAATACACCAGTGATGGCTTCACCATATACGTTACGATAAATGGCCACCATCTGCCCTGATATACTTTTCAACTGATTTCTGGTACACATAAGGTTCTTCCTCCTTTCGCAAACTCTCCTGCAATTATTATAACGGCTTTGTTTCATTTTAACAACAGAAATAAACACCGGTCCAAATCTTTCTCTCCGAAGCCCGCGTAAGATCAGACTTTTTGGAGCCAGTCAAGACAGCCCCCACTCCCCAAATCGGACAGCCGCCTGATTACTGCCGTGCCTGCCGATGATTTTCTCCATCCACATCATATCATACCAGGTGTTAAACTTATAGCCGCATTTATGAAAAATTCCCACCGGTTCGTAGCCCAGCTTCTGATGAAAATGCATGCTGTCATTCGACAGATGCTCATCCGGCCGCGCGGTATATGCAACGCACGCATTGAGATTGAGTATGCCCATTCCGCCGAGCGATTTTTCAAGAGCTTCATAGAGAATTCTCCCGACGCCCGAGCGCCGGTTGTCCTGTCTGATATATATGGTCGTCTCGACAGCCCAGTCATACGCTGCTCTCGCCTTAAAACTGCCTGCATATGCATACCCCAGGATATTGCCCGCGTCATCCACCGCCTTGATATACGGATACCTTGCCGAAATGTTCCGGATTCGACTCCTGAACTCCTCCACGGAAGGAATTTCGTATTCAAACGAGATTGCTGTATTTTTTACATAAGGACCATAGATGTCCAGCAGTTCCCCTGCGTCCTCTTCTGTTACTTTCCTGATTATCATAGAATCCCCCGTTTCCAAATAAAGTGCTATCGTTCAAAATCGGTACAATGAAACTTTCCCACTCCGCCGGACTATATGATTTCGGCAAAGTGGGAAAGTAATGGTTTCGCTATTTCTTTATCTTTTCAAAATCCGATGCCGGGTGCTTGCAGAGCGGGCAGATGAAATCCTCCGGCAGCTCTTCCCCTACATACTCATATCCGCAGATTGTACATTTCCAAACAGTTTGACCTTCCTCGGTCTTGCCGACTGCCACAGGCTTCGGCTTGATGTTTGCAAAATAGTACGCATACGTTGCGGACGGCACATTGCTCAATATTTCTCCGTCGGTCACAGCACCGATAAACAGAATATGACTGCCAAGGTCTATCTGCTGCTGTACATATACCGAAATGTATGCGTTGGTTCCGGCTGTGACTGCCATAGTGCCGTTTGCCACTCTCTTACAGTCTTTGTATCCGTCAAACTTGTCCACCGTTCTACCCGACTGGAACCCAAAATGCTTGAAGGTATCAAACACAGCGTCCTCGCTTAAAATGGAGATAGTAAATTTCTTTGTCTCCTGAATCATCTCACAGGTGAGATTTGCCTTGTTTACCGCGATGCTGACCGTCAGCGGATCAGAGGCTACCTGCGCGGCCGTGTTAATAATACATCCGTTGTCCTTACCGTCCCTGTTTGCTGTCAGCACGAACAGACCATAGCTCAAATTGTGTAAGACTTTCTGATTCATAATAGTATCCTCCTTTGCTTTTTACATTTTATTAAATTATTTTACCACAAGATTGACAATCTTACCCTTAACATAAATTTCCTTCACGATCGTTTTGCCTTCCACAAACGGAGCTACGGACGGCACTGCCTTCGCCTTTGCAATGGCGCTGTCGCTCTCCTCGTTCACACCAAGCTCCACGGTACCTCTTACCTTGCCGTTTACCTGCACACCGATGACGATGCTGTCCTCAACAAGGGCTGCCTCGTCATATACCGGCCATTTCTCGAAGGCGATGGTATCCTGATGACCGAACATCTGCCACAGCTCCTCACCGACATGCGGGCAGATACAGGAGAACATCTTCACAAAGCCCTCCGCATATTCCTTCGGGCATTTGCCTTCCTTGTATACTGCATTGACAAAAATCATCATCTGGCTGATGGCAGTGTTGAAGCCCAGCTGCTCGAAATCGTCGGTAACCTTCTTCACTGTCTGGTGATATACCTTTGTCAGATTATCATTCAGCTCAGCGGTAAGGTTTTCCTCGTTGGTAAAGAACGTCCACACGCGGTTGATGAAACGTCTCGCACCCTCAACACCGCTTGCACTCCACGGCTTGGATACCTCGAGCGGTCCCATGAACATCTCGTAAAGTCTTAAGGTGTCTGCACCGTAATCACGCACGATATCGCTCGGATTGACAACGAATTCAGGGAAACGCTTGCCCATCTTGATGCCATTGGAGCCAAGAATCATGCCCTGGTGAACAAGCTTCTTGAAAGGCTCCTTAACCGGGGAAAGCCCCTTGTCATACAGATAGCGGTTCCAGATTCTCGAATAAATCAGGTGTCCTACCGCATGCTCCGGTCCGCCGATATAAAGGTCAACCGGCAGCCAGTGCTTTAACAGCTCCTGATTTGCAAATTCCTTATCGTTGTGCGGATCGATGTATCTCATGTAATACCAGCTTGAGCCTGCGCTGCCCGGCATGGTGGAGGTCTCTCTGACACCCTTCACGCCGTCTTTGTCGTACTGCTTCCACTCGGTCGCATTCTCCAGCGGTGCCTTGCCGTTCTTGCCCTTGTAATCGTCCAGCTCCGGAAGAATCAGCGGCAGCTCCTCATCGCTCAATACATGAATGCTGCCATTCTCCTCATGCACCACCGGCACCGGCTCGCCCCAGTAGCGCTGTCTTGCAAAAATCCACTCGCGGAAGTGGTAATTCACCGTTCTTCTGGCAACGCCCTGCTTTTCCAGCTTGCAGGTGATTGCCTCCTTGGCGTCCTCGACCACCATTCCGGTGAACTCCTCCGAATTGAGCAACTTACAGCCCTTGCCGAGATATTCCTTTTTCTCAAACGCCTTCTCGGAAACATCCGCACCGTCGATTACCTGAATCATCGGAATCTTGTGTGCGACTGCGTATTCAAAGTCTCTCTGGTCGTGGGAAGGTACTGCCATGACAGCGCCGGTACCGTAGCTTGCCAATACGAAATCGCCGATAAAGAGCGGTACTTCCTTGCCGTTTACCGGGTTGATTGCATAGATACCCTTCAGGATACAGCCTGTCTTGGTCTTGTTCAGCTCGGTACGGTCCATATCGTTCTTTTTTAAGGTCTCATCAATATATGCCTGAACCTCTTCCTTGTTCTCAATGCGAGGCATGAGATCCTTAACAATCTGTCCGTCCGGAGCAAGTACCATAAAGGTAATGCCGTAAATGGTCTCGATACAGGTGGTGTAGATGGAAAAGCTTCCTCCTCCGACAATCCGGAAATCCACCTCGACACCCTCGGACTTGCCAATCCAGTTTCTCTGGATATCCTTTGTCGATTCCGGCCAGTCAATCTCATTTAAGCCCTCCAGAAGTTTTTCCGCAAACGCCGGCTGGTTGATAACCCACTGCTTCATATTCTTGCGGATTACCGGATAGCCGCCGCGCTCCGATTTGCCATCAATCACCTCATCGTTGGACAAAACGGTACCGAGCTCTTCGCACCAGTTTACCGGCATATCCACATACTTTGCGTACCCGTCAAGATACAGCTGCTTGAAAATCCACTGCGTCCACTTATAAAACTCAGGGTCGCTGGTCGCAATCATTTTGGACCAGTCATAATCAAAGCCCAGCTCCTTTAACTGCTTGGAGAAGGTTTCAATATTCTCCTGCGTAAATCCGTTCGGATGATTTCCGGTGCTGACAGCGTACTGCTCAGCCGGAAGACCGAAGGAATCGTATCCCATCGGATGCAGCACATTGTAGCCCTGCATGCGCTTCATTCTGGACATGATGTCCGTAGCCGTGTAGCCCTCCGGATGCCCTGCATGCAGACCCACGCCCGACGGATACGGGAACATATCCAGCGCATAGTACTTTGGCTTGCTGAAATCCCATACATCGGTCTTAAATGTTTCGTGCTCAGCCCAATATGCCTGCCACTTCTTCTCAATTTCACTCGGATTGTAGTTCTTTTCCATCACTGATTTCCTTTCTTTCCGCAATTATTTCCCTGTGGTACTTAACAGACCTGAATCCGCCGCGACACGGATTTGCCCGTAATGAGTGCGCATCCTTAACCGAAACGTTCTTTGCATTATAGGAAATTGTCGCAATTTCCTATAATGCAAAAAAGCCTCCGTCCCCGTAAAGAGACGAAGGCAAACCTCCGCGGTACCACTCTGATTCAGGATTACTCCTGCGCTCAAATTCTGTAACGGGAACCCCCGCCGAATCCTACTGATGTTCAGACCCGGAGCTCATAGACGAGTTCAAAGCTTTTTAGGTTATCTCGCACCACCCGATAACTCTCTGCCGCTAAAAATGACTTTTACTACTTCTAATCATCGCAATCTCAATATAGATATATGCTACCCTGAACCCGTGAAAAAGTCAACTGTTTTTTAATTTCTTTTTCTTTACTGCGCGCTCTTTTCCGCAAATTCCCTGACAGCTGCACTCTCCTGCTCGCCGAGGATGTTCTTCACATCCACCATCACAAACATTCTTCCGTTCTTGCTGCCAATGCCGCCTGCATAGCGTGTGTCATCATTCTTCACGATTACCGGCACCGGCTTTACCTCATTCTCTTCAAGCTCCAGAATTTCTGCCACCGCATCTACCTTGTAGCCAATCAACATATCGTTGCATCTGGTCACCAGAAGCTGCGTGCGTTCATCGCCCGGAATCTCCTGCATTCCAAACTTCCTGCGGAGACTGTAGACTGGAATCACATCACCGCGCAGATTCAGAATACCGATAATACAGGCCGGCGCATTTGGTATCGGCACAACACCGGTATATTTTTCGATTGCACTGACCAGTGAGACATCCATTCCATATTCGTTGCCGTCCAATGTAAAAATAACCTGCTTTGTATACATTGTACCGTTCCCCTCCTTTTATTCCTCCTGCGGCTTTGTGTTAATCCATTTCAAATATGCATTAATAAACGGGTCAATTCCTCCGTCAAGTACTGCCTGCGCATTCGCGACCTCCGCACCGGTACGGTGGTCCTTGACCATCGTGTACGGCTGGAGCACATAGGAACGAATCTGGTTGCCGAAATTGATATCCCGGATTTCACCGCGGATACCGGATTCCTTCTCCTGATTTTCCTGCTGCTTTAACAGATACAGCTTTGCTTTGAGCATCTGCATCGCTTTATCCTTGTTTTGGAACTGCGAACGCTCATTCTGGCACTGCACGACAATACCGGTCGGCAGATGAGTGATGCGGATTGCGGAGGATGTCTTGTTGACATGCTGTCCGCCGGCACCGCTCGAGCGGTAGGTATCTATCCGAAGATCCTCTTCATTGATTTCCACATCCAAATCCTCTTCAATGTCCGGCATCACATCGCAGGAAACAAAGGAGGTCTGGCGCTTGCCCGCCGCATTAAACGGAGATATACGCACCAGACGGTGAACTCCGCGCTCGGACTTGAGATGCCCGTATGCATTCAGTCCATTGATCTGGATGGTAATGGACTTGATACCTGCTTCTTCACCATCCAGAAAGTCAAGAATCTCTGTGGTATATCCCTTGCGGTCCGCCCACTTCTGATACATGCGGCTGAGCATGCCCGCCCAGTCACAGCTCTCGGTACCGCCGGCTCCCGCATGGAGCGTAAGGATTGCATTATCCTTATCATATTCATCGGAAAGCAGCGTGTCCAGGCGCAGCTCCTCAAACTCCTCCACAAAACGGTCCGCTTCTTTTTGAATCTCCGGCACCATCGAGGTATCATTCTCCTCGTTAGCAAGATCAATCAGCATATAAATATCCTCATATAGCTGCTTTAAATCATGGTACTGCGCAATGATATCCTTTAGATTCTTTAATTCCTTTACATATGCCTGACTCTTCTCCGCAGAATCCCAAAAGCCCGGCTCTTCCATAATACCTTCGATTTCTTCAACTCTCAGCTGTTTATTAGCGAGGTCAAAGTGAATCCCCCACTTCAATTAACGGTTTATCATACGTGCCAAGTACATACTTGACCTGATCCAATTCAACCACTAATCTCACCTCTTTCTATATGAATAAATCACCAATTATTCAGATCATCTGCAGCAGACTGCTACTGCATTTTTACAACATCAGACGGTTTTCTTTCCGCAGCAGAACTTATACTTGAGCCCGCTTCCGCAAGGGCACAGATCGTTCGGCATCACTTTCTTTGCCGCACGCTTTACCGGCTGCTTTGCAACCGTATCATCCTTGTTGGTACCGGTCACCTTCGCTACCTGCTCGCGCTCTACCTTCTGCTCAATGCGCAGATGCATCAGACCGCGCACGGTGTCCTCGGCGATTGCCGTAGTCATTGCGTCGAACATTTCGTATCCCATAAATTTATATTCCGTCAGCGGATTTCTCTGGCCATAGGACTGAAGATGGATTCCCTGACGGAGCTGGTCCATATCATCAATGTGATCCATCCATTTGCGGTCAATCACACGCAGAAGAATTACGCGCTCGACCTCGCGAAGCTGCTCCTTCTCCGGGAATTCCGCCTCCTTTGCCTCGTAAAAATGTGCCGCCTCTTCCTTCAGATACTGTGTCAGAGTATCGCGCTTGCCGTGTTTCATCATCTCGTCATCCAGCGTAATCGGCGGAATCGGAATAATCGGAAGCAATAAACTGTTCAGCTCGGCAATATCCCAGTCCTCCGGCAGTGCATCCTCTGCAATGCAGTGATTTACGGCATTCTCCACCGTGTCGGAAATCATCTTAAAGATGGAGTCACGCATGCTGTCGCCGTTGAGCACCTTGCGGCGTTCCCCATAGATAATCTCGCGCTGCTCGTTGTTCACCTGATCATATTCCAGAAGATTCTTACGAATGCTGAAGTTGTTGCCCTCAATCTTCTTCTGTGCCTTCTCAATCGCATTGCTGAGCATCTTGTGCTCAATCTGCTCCCCCTCCGGCAGACCGAGGGAATTGAATATGCCAATCATGCGCTCGGAGCCAAAGAGACGCATCAGGTCATCCTCCAGTGAAATATAGAAGCGGGATTCTCCCGGATCGCCCTGACGGCCTGCGCGACCGCGGAGCTGATTGTCAATTCTTCGTGACTCATGGCGCTCGGTACCGATGATTTTCAGGCCGCCAAGCTCCTTCACGCCCTCACCAAGCTTAATATCAGTACCACGGCCTGCCATATTGGTCGCAATCGTAACTGCACCCATCTGTCCTGCATCCGCTACAATCTCCGCCTCAAGCTCATGGAACTTTGCATTCAATACCTTGTGCGGAATACCACGCTTCTTTAACAATGCGCTGAGCTCTTCCGAAGCCTCAATCGTGATGGTGCCGACCAGCACCGGCTGCCCCGTGGCATGGGTAGCCTGAATTTCCTCGACCACCGCTTGGAGCTTTTCGCGCTTTGTTTTATACACTGCATCGTTGAGATCCTGTCTTGCCACCGGACGATTAGTAGGAACCTCCACAACATCCATTCCGTATATCTCACGGAACTCCTTCTCCTCGGTGAGCGCCGTACCTGTCATGCCGCATTTACGCGCATACTTGTTGAAGAAATTCTGGAATGTGATGGTCGCAAGCGTCTTACTCTCACGTTTTACCTTAACATGCTCTTTTGCTTCGATTGCCTGATGCAGACCATCCGAAAAACGTCTGCCCGGCATGATACGTCCGGTAAAGTCATCGACGATCAATACCTCGTCATCCTTCACCACATAATCCTTATCCCTCGCCATCAGATAATGCGCACGGAGGGCAAGAATAATATTGTGCTGAATCTCCAGGTTCTCCGGATCGGCAAGATTCTCGATGCGGAAAAACTTCTCGACCTTGCCCACACCCTCCTCGGTGAGGTTGATGTTCTTATCCTTCTCATTCACAATAAAGTCACCGGTCTCCTCCGACTCCTCGCCCATGATGACATCCATCTTGGAGAGCTCCTTCTCGGTACCCTTTTTGAGCTGTCTCGCTAAAATGTCACATGCTTCATACAGGCTGGTGGACTTATCGCCCTGACCGGATATAATGAGCGGTGTGCGAGCCTCATCGATCAGCACCGAGTCCACCTCATCGATGATGGCATAGTGCAGGTCGCGCATAACCAGCTGCTCCTTATAAATAACCATATTATCACGAAGGTAGTCGAAGCCGAACTCGTTGTTTGTGCCGTAGGTAATATCACAGGCGTATGCCTGACGGCGTTCATCGCTGTTCATGCTGTTGAGGATACATCCAACCGTCAGCCCGAGAAAACGGTGTACCTTTCCCATCCAGTCCGCATCACGGCTTGCCAGATAATCATTGACGGTGACGATGTGGACACCCTTCCCTTCCAGCGCATTCAGGTATGCAGGAAACGCGGATACAAGAGTCTTTCCTTCACCGGTTTTCATCTCCGAGATGCGTCCCTGGTGAAGAATGATACCGCCAAGAAGCTGAACATGGTACGCGCGCTGTCCGAGCGTACGCTTTGCCGCCTCACGAACCGTGGCATAGGCCTCCACCAAAAGATCATCCAGCGTCTCACCCTTAGCAAGACGCTCTTTAAATTCTGCCGTCTTAGCGGCAAGCTGCTCGTCTGAGAGTTTTTCAAATTCCGGCTCAAGTTCCTCTATTTTATCAGCCAGAGGAGCAATCCTTTTTATCTCTCTTTCACTATGTGTCCCAAACATTTTTGTAATTAATCCCATTATAGCCTCCAACATTGTGCAGATACCTCTTTGAAGGCAGCAGCCGCATATGCCGCTGCGAGGCCGCACATAATCCAAATACATCAGGTTGCAAAACACCTAATAAGCCTTATAGGGTATTTTACCATTACAGCGCAAAGGATTC
>CAMALD010000014.1 GCA_945836355.1 uncultured Lachnospiraceae bacterium
AATGTTTCGCCCATGCGTCGGTTTCGCAGCATTCTCATAAGCATAAAAAAGTCTAGAAGCAAGCAAGCTTGCTCTGGACTTTTTTACACTTATTTCATGCTTCTCATTGCTAATGCACAATTACTCAATGATTGTAGCAACACTACAAACGGTATTATACCTCAAAAAGCAGATCGCCATAGGTAGGTACTGGCCATACGGACTTATCCACAATAAGCTCAAGCTCATCAATCGGTGCTCTGAGTGCTTCCATTGCCGGGAATACGGTGTCATGGAAATAATTAGCCTGCTTTGCTCCCTCTTCCTTCTTTGCAGCTTCCGTATCCTTTTTCTTCAGGTCATCCAACGCCTTCTGAGCTTTTGCGAGAAGTGCGGAGGTCTTGGTCAGCAATCCCTCCTGAACACTGACATCTGCGCCCGGAACAGCAGACTTAACCGCAAGAATGGAATCCGCAAGATTCTTGGTGTATTTGATGACTGCCGGAATGTACAGCTTTGACGCCATCTCAATCATGGTCTTTGCCTCAATGTTGATTGCCTTGGAATATGTCTCGTAATGAATCTCCGCGCGGGACTCCAGCTCGGTCTTCGTAAGTACAGCCTGCTTCTCAAACATTTCGATGCTGTCCTTGGTAGTAAGATACGGAACTGCTTCTACCATCGACTTCACGTTCGGAAGACCACGCTTCTCAGCTTCCTTAATCCACTCATCCGAATAACCGTTGCCGTTAAATACAATGCGCTTATGCTCGGTCACCGTCTTCTTAATCAGCTTTACAACAGCCTTATCAAAGTCCTTCGCCTTCTCCAGCTCATCAGCCATCTCGCAGAGTGCTTCTGCCACAATGGTATTCAGTACAGTGTTTGGACCTGCCATCGACATTGAGGAGCCTACCATGCGGAACTCAAACTTATTGCCGGTAAATGCAAACGGAGATGTACGGTTACGGTCCGTCGCATCCTTTTTGAGTACCGGAAGGGAATGTACACCGGTGCTGAGCTTTCCGCCCTGCTTGGAGGAGGCAGCGGTACCGTTCGAAATCAACTGCTCAAGCACATCCTCAAGCTGCTCACCAAGGAACATGGAGATGATGGCCGGCGGTGCCTCATTTGCACCGAGTCTGTGGTCATTGCCCGGGTTGGATGCCGACAGGCGGAGCAGCTCTGCATGTTCATCGACAGCCTTCATCACTGCAGCAAGGAAAAAGAGGAACTTGGTATTCTCATGCGGTGCCTTGCCCGGATCCAGCAGATTTTTTCCTGTGTTGGTTACCATCGACCAGTTATCATGCTTACCGGAACCGTTGACACCTGCAAATGGCTTCTCATGCAGCAGGCAGACAAGACCCTGACGGTTTGCCACCTTCTTCATGCACTCCATAACCAGCTGGTTGTGGTCGGTAGCAATGTTTGCAGTGGCATAAATCGGAGCCAGCTCGTGCTGTGCCGGAGCCACCTCGTTGTGCTGTGTCTTTGCGAGAACACCCAGCTTCCAGAGCTCTGTATTGAGTTCCTTCATAAACGCAGCGATACGCTCCTTGATAGAACCAAAGTAATGATCGTCGAGCTCCTGGCCCTTCGGCGGCATTGCACCAAAAAGGGTGCGACCGGTGAAAATCAGGTCATCTCTCTTTAAGTATTTTTCTTTATCTACGATAAAATACTCCTGCTCCGGACCAACCGAACAGGATACATTGGTCACATCGGTATCACCGAACATGTGAAGCACGCGCACTGCCTGCTTGCTGAGCGCTTCCATCGAGCGAAGCAGCGGTGTCTTCTTATCCAGAGCCTCACCGGTATAGGAGCAGAACGCTGTCGGAATGCAGAGAGTCACGCCCGCAGCATCTCTTTTTAAGAATGCAGGGGAGGTACAATCCCATGCTGTATAGCCTCTTGCCTCGAAGGTGGCACGCAGGCCGCCCGACGGGAAGGAGGACGCATCCGGCTCGCCCTTAATCAGCTCTTTTCCCGAGAACTCCATGATAATCTTCCCCGCCGGTGCCGGAGTAATAAACGAGTCATGCTTTTCCGCCGTCACACCGGTCATTGGCTGAAACCAGTGGGTATAGTGGGTAGCTCCCTTTTCAATTGCCCAATCCTTCATGGCATTTGCCACCACCTCGGCCACCATCGGATCCAGCTCCTCACCGTTGTCAATCGTCTTCTTCAATGCTGCGAAGGTCTTTTTCGGCAAGCGTTCAGCCATCACTGTCTCGTTGAACACATCACTTCCGAAAATGTCTGTCAATTTCTCTTCCATACACTGTCCTCCATTCCTATGTTTCCATTAGATTATTGAATAGCCTGAAAGGAGTTTATTGTAGAAAAAAGGTGTTCTTAGCCTTACACCAAGAACACCTTTGCTCTTCGAATTCCTTTCGTTGCTATTAAAATATCACGTTTTTTGTCCTTTGAAAAGAGTTTTATCGAATCGTGTCCGATTTTTTCAAAAAACCGATTTACTGCTTCATGTACACGTCGAGCTGGCGGTACGGAATCGTAATGCCGTTTTCGTCAAAGGTATACTTGACCTCCTCGAGAAGGTCTGCGCGCACAGCCCAGTAATCCTCGCGCTTTACCCACACACGGAACGCCATCTGGATGGCGTCATCACCAAAATCGGCCACCACAATGGTAATCTCGCGGTCCTGCAGGATTCTCTCCCTGTTATGCTCCGCCACCTGTGCCAGCAATGCCTTCACCCTGCGGATGTCATCCCCGTAACCTACCGGGACAATCAAATCCAGTCTGCGCTCCGGCTCATTGGTTACATTGACAATGCTGCCGTTGGAAAGGGTACCGTTCGGGAGCACTACTGTCCGGTTGTCTACCGTCAGAATCGTTGTATAAAACAAGTCTACCTTTGCAACAGTTCCCTCGAGTCCCTGCGCTACAATGTAATCCCCCACGCGGAACGGCTTCAGCACCAGAATCAGCACGCCGCCCGCAAAGTTTGACAGGCTTCCCTGCAATGCAAGACCCACGGTCAGACCTACCGAGCCTACCAGAGCGACAATCGAGGTAGTCGCAATGCCTGCTACATTTGCAAGCACCATAATCAGCAGAAAATACAGAACCACCTTTAAAATCGAACCGATAAAGCCTGCCACTCCGACATCAACCTGTGTCTTGTCAAAGGCCTTCGCTATAAGCTTTAAAATCCAGTTAATCAGCTTCTTGCCTAGCAGGAAAATCACCAGTACCAGAACCAGCTTTCCGAGAAAAGCGAGCGCTACCGGCCAGAACTTATCCCAGTAGCCTCCGATGGTTCCCACAATATCCTCATCCAGAACATTCTCAATATTCGCTATACGCCATCCCGTTTTCATTATTTAGCCGCCTTTCGTGTCTTTTTCTCTTTCGCCGCCGGAATCTTTTCTAGCTTTACGGTTTCGCTCTTTTCCGGCTCTGCTTTCTTTGCATTGTCATTCTTTTTCGGCTCTGCTTTCTTTGCATTGTCACTCTTTTCCGACTTTGCTTTCTTTACGCCGCCGCTCTTTTTCGGATTTTCCTTTTCCACTGTGTCCACTGTCTCACTTTTTTGCAGTTCTCCGCTTTCTCCTGCTGCCGTGGTTTCCTTTTTTGTTTTTGGGCTCTTGTCTGCTTTTCCTGCGTTCTTCTCTTTTTGGGCAGGCTCCACCGAAAAGATTGCAATACCAAGAGGCGGAAGTGTAATCTTAATATATTGCTTCTGCCCGTCTACCTCACCGCTCTTCGCAGTCTTAGCTCTCGGATTGACCTTGCCGCTTCCCCCGAACTCTACGTCATCGCTGTTCCAGATTTCCTTGTATTTTCCCATACACGGGACAGCCGCGTGATAGTCCTCATATACCACCGGGGTAAAGTTGCAGATAACAAACAGGGTTTCCTCCGGCTTTTTCGATTTGCGCACAAAGCTTACCCTGCTGTGGTCAGCATCCTGACAGCTGATCCACGAAAAGCCCTCCGGGTCAAAATCCATCCGGTAAAGTGCCGGATGCTTTCTGTAAAACTCATTCAGCTTTGCGGAATAATCCTGCATCTGCTTATGACTGTCATATTCCAGCAGCTCCCAATCCAGACTGCGCTCTTCGCTCCACTCTCTTGTCTGCCCGAACTCCTGACCCATAAACAGAAGCTTCTTTCCAGGATGGGTCGCCATAAAACCATATGCCAGACGCAGATTTGCAAATTTTTCACTGATTGTGCCCGGCATCTTGTAAAGCATGGACGCCTTGCCGTGAACCACCTCATCGTGGGAAAGTACAAGCACAAATTTCTCACTGTACGCATAAATCATGCTGAAGGTCAGTGCACCGTGGCAGCCCTTACGGAACAGCGGGTCCTGTTTCATATAATTGGTGAAATCATTCATCCAGCCCATATTCCACTTGTAATCAAAACCGAGTGCCCCCTTATTTACATCACCGGTAACCTCCGGCCATGCGGTGGATTCCTCCGCAATCAGAACAGCCCCATCCCCGCGCTTGTGGAAGATCGAGTTGAGATGATGGAACAGCTCAATAGCATCCAGATTTTCTTTTCCGCCGTAGCGGTTTGGTATCCACTGTCCATTCTCCTTGCCATAGTCCAGATACAGCATGGATGCCACTGCATCCATGCGGATACCGTCCGCATGATACTTCTCCACCCAGAACAGCGCATTTGCAATCAGGAAGTTCGATACCTGCGGGCGCGCATAATTGTAAATCAGTGTACCCCAGTGCGGATGTGAGCCCTGACGTGGGTCTGCATGCTCATACAGGCAGGTACCGTCAAAATTAGCGAGACCGAAAGTATCCCTCGGAAAATGAGCCGGAACCCAGTCTAGAATCACGCCAATGCCCTGCTCATGCATGTAATTCATGAAATACTGAAAATCCTCCGGAGTGCCGTAGCGCGAAGTAACCGCATAATAACCGGTCACCTGATATCCCCAGGAGCCGTCAAACGGGTGCTCCATCACAGGCATCAGTTCGATATGGGTATAGCCCATCTTTTTGACGTAATCTGCCAGCATAACCGCCAGCTCACGATAATTGTAAAAGCTTCCGTTTTTTTCCTCCGGCTTTTTAAAGGAACCCAGATGCACCTCATAGATGGACACCGGCTCCACGTCCAGATTTTTATTTTTGCGCTCTGCCATCCATTTGGCATCGTTCCATACAAAAGTACTGAGGTCAGTGACGATGGATGCATTGGCAGGACGAAGCTCAGCGGCGTTTGCATACGGGTCAGCCTTGAGGTATGTCAGACCGCCCTTCGCCTTCAATTCATACTTATAGACTGCTCCCTTTGCCACACCCGGAATGAACAATTCAAATATCCCGGAATCACCCAGCCTGCGCATCTGATGCCTTCTTCCATCCCAAAGATTGAAATCACCTACCACACTCACGCGCATCGCATTCGGTGCCCATACGGCAAACAAAGTACCACTGATGCCCTTTTGCTCCATGACATGGGCGCCAAGCTTTTCATAAACCGAATAATGAATGCCCTTGGAAAACAGCTCACAATCCTTCTCTGTAATTACAGGAGCAAATGCATACGGGTCATCAAATTCTTCCAGATGTCCGTCCCGATGCTCTGCACGGAGACGGTATGCCGGAATCCTCCTTCCCGGTAGCAGGGCTGCGAAATATCCGGCTTCATCCTCACAGAGCATCGGATATTCCTTCCCATTTGCATCAATCACGGTCATCCCCTTCGCCTCCGGAACAAATGCACCGATCAGCACACCATCCCCTGTCACGTGCGGTCCCAGAATTGCGTGCGGGTTGTCCTCCTCCGAATAGACTACAGCCTCGATTGCCGCCCAATCCATCAAATCATACACCTTTTTTTCGTCCATGTAACTCCTCCTATTATGCCTTTTTCATTTTTATTCCTAATAAACCGTTTTCTATTCAAGATACCACATATCCTTGCGCTCGCCATCCTGATCCGACACCACATCCCCCTCGTGAACCAGATCGCCATCGGCATTTACTGTGTTTTCAGGCTTTGGCATATACTTTTTGAGCACCCGCTCCATCGGGAAGGTACACATCAGCGCACCTGCCGCCGGCATAAACAGAATTGCCGGTCCGACATAAAAAATTGCCAATGCAGAAAAAATCTCAATCACCAGAATCAGCAGCGTATGAAAAATGTGACGGTACGCCATATACACTGACACCCTGAACAGCTGACCGACCCCGTATGTAAAGCGGGAGAGAATCGGAAAAATCACCGCCAGCACTCCGATTAACGCAAAGGTTATCGCAAGCATCACCGCAAACAAACCCATACCGTTCTGCCCTTCCGACATATACGCCGCATAGGCATACTGCAAATTGAAGCTGAGCAGCGCCGCCAGTGCACCGTATATGGCACCGGTAATCGCTCCCACCTTAAAATTCATTTTAAACGCATGAAAATACTCTCTTGCAACATAACCGCGGTCTCTGCGAATCACCTTCATGCAGACATAATACAGCGAGGACATCGCCGGACCTACCGGAATCATCAATACCGCACACATTAGCATGTACAGCATTACCGAGACCACGTCCTCCATCCGGCTGGTCACAATCGAAATCACAAAATACAGCGGAATGCAGCATACCAGCCAAAGCAGACTCACGATAAACATATCACAAATCTTACTCATTGTTCGGAAAAATTTGTTATCCGGATTAAATAATCCTCCCATTCCTGTCTCCTGCCTTTCTTTATCCTAATCACTTTGCAAAGGAGGAAATCAACATCATATTTCCCTCCAGACAATATTCACCGTAGCCTGCAGGCACAATGAAATGCTCCCCTTTTTTTAAGGAAATCCCATCGATGCTGCCGCTGCCCTCCAGCACACTGAAAATGCGGAACGGCTCCCTCAGCTCCAATTTTACACTGCCCGATATGTTAAGCTTTTCTACATCGTAATAGGTGCAGGACACCAGCTTTTCTATGCTGCCGCCAAAGGTTTCACATTTTGAGCGATGCGTATCAACATCCGTGTGCGGGCAGCGAATCACATCAATACTCTTGTCAATATGCAGTTCTCTCGGCTTTCCGTTTGACAAACGATCATAGTCGTACAAGCGGTATGTGATATTGCTGTTCTGCTGTATCTCCAGAATCAGGGTGCCTCCCTTGATTGCGTGAACCGTTCCCGGTTCAATCTGGAAGAAATCGCCTTTTTTAATTGGAAGCACCCGAATCAGCTCGTTCCAGCGCTTCTGTGCTATCATCTCTTTTAATTCTTCCCGGCTCTTTGCATGGTGTCCGATCACAATCTTCGCATCCGGGTCACAATCCAGTATGTAGCAGCACTCCGTTTTTCCCAATGAGCCGTTCTCATGAACCTTAGCATATGCAGCATCCGGATGCACCTGAATGCTCAGATCTGCTTTTGCATCAATAATCTTAATCAGCAGTGGGAACACATCACCGGCCATATCTCCAAACAGCTCCCTGTGCTCACCCCACAGATTACTTAATGTTTTTCCCGCAAAGCTGCCGTTTTTAATACAGCAATCTCCGTTTTTGTGTGCGCTGACCGCCCAGCATTCACCGGTATGCTCTCCCGGTATCTCATATCCAAAATCGTCCGCAAGGCGTCTTCCGCCCCATATCATCTCTTTAAATACAGGCTCAAGAAACAATATCTCTTTCATTGCATTCTCCAATTCCTTTTAATCTCTCGGCTATCGATATATCGTATGCTAAAAATATGGTATACTGATTTTGCATGTAGAATCAGTATACCATATTTTCTCCTCTTTTGGAAGAGAAAGCAGAAAATTCATAATTATTTATGAAATCATTATAAATACCCCTGTATATCCCTGCGCAGATTTTCTTCCGAGTCAATGATACGTCCGGTAAGGCTTCTCACTTCCTCCTGCGCCGACTTGTACCGGTTCAGATATTTATGAAGTGACTTGATTCCCATGTCACAGCCATCGGTAAGGAGTTCTGCGATAGCCCGGTCACTCTCATCCATAGCTATCTTCGTACTCGTCTTCATTACCGACATCATCTTTGCCATCGGGTGCGGCTCCTTGCCCTCCTCATGGTACTTCAGCAAAATGTCATGGGTTTCATCACCCAGCTTTTCATGCTCTCTCTTCGCCTTCTGCAAAACCTTTTTCAAATCCGATGCGTGTACATGCTCCATCACATCATCTAAGGAGCTGATACCCATTTTGATTCCCGAATTGCATTCTTTCAAGAGGGAAATTGTATCACTGTCAGTCATATTACCTCCATTTCCGCGCTCTGCGCTTTCCACACTGCTCTTTTCCGGGTTCCCTTTTATTTACCCGGCAGCACATACTGCTTTTCTTTTGATAATATCCCTGTTTTTTTCGAAATTATTCACCACAAAAACCGCTCTTTACCACATTGTTTCCGTTTTTCATATATAACAAAAGAAGGGATGCCACCCGGGTGATATCCCTTCCTCCATTTGCCGTGAAAACAGCTTATTACTCTTCGTCACTCTTCTTAAAGCTCTGCACGATAGTCATGATTTTATCTGCGTTGTCGCGGTTTGTATCCACCACTTTAGAAAGAACCTCAGCCGTCATGCTGGTCTGCTCGTTCTTATTGATGATTTCCTCAACGCCAAGCTCATTATCACCGGATGCACTGCGCACCGTATCCATCTGTACACTGATAGCAGCCAGTGCCTTCTCCAAATCTCCTGTCACCTCATTGATTTCCCTGATGATATCCTGAATGTCATTGACAGACTTGTTGTACTCTTTAGCAGAATCTGCAAAGCTGATAAACTGCTTGGAGACATCCTTCTCCAGATATCCGATGACATCGTCAAAGCACTTCTGCGCAGCACCGATATTGTTGTTGGCATCCTTACAAATGTTCTGAATGTTGGTTGCCGTCTGCGAGGAGCTGTTGGCAAGAGCTCCGATTTCATCTGCCACGACCGCAAAGCCTCTTCCGGCTTCACCGGCTCTTGCTGCCTCAATGGATGCATTCAGGGACAGCAGATTTGTCTGGCTTGTGATGGACAGGATATCTGCCGTCATCTGGTTGATCTCGGAAAGGGACTGCAGGCTGACCATGGCAGCCTCAATGTTCTTGCGGTTTGACTTAATGTTCTCCTGCGAATCGTCCAGCGATGCCTGTGCCAAATTCTGCATACTCTGTGCACTCTTAATCAGGTTTGCACTCAACTCTTGACCGCGCTTGATCTTTTCTGCGACTCTCTGCATCATCTCCGAGATATCGCCCACTTTTCTGCCTGTCTCGGAAATCGCTTCGTTCGTTGTACTGATACTTGCAGCAAGCTCTTGGGTCGTAGCCGAATTGTCAACCACATAATTCAGAAGATTTCTGGATTCCACATTCATGGTTCCGGCGGACTCATCCAGCGATACGGTACACTGACCGAGAGTTCCGATAATACTGTTTAAGCTACTGCGCAGCGACTCGACTGCAGATGCGATATGCCCTACTTCGCTCTTTGTGCCGATATACGGAACCAGTGCCTTATCCTGTTTCAGATTCAGATCCTTTAAGCTGCCGATTGCCTTCTCCACAAGATTCAACGGTCTTGTGCTGATCCAAACCACCAGAAGGGTAAGCAATACAATCACAATATAGGCAACCAAGCAAAGAATGCCCAAAACCAGCTTACTCTGGTTAGCATCCGCATATATTTCTTCCTCTGTGTCACTGATAACAACTGCCCAACCTCTTTCCGGTATGGACATATACATCGCCAGACACTTTTCCTTATTTCCATCAACATAATCAATCGTACCGACGGTTTCCTTCGGATTATCATTGATAGACTTGATGACCTGAAGAAGCATGTCATCCTGAATCTCTTTAGCCATCAGGTCCTCATCCTCATTAAAAATATGTACACCTGTCTGAACATTAATCATATAACTCTTTGCTTCGGAAAGCCCGCCCGCTGTAATAGAATCAAGCTTTTCCTTCAGTGCAGCGGCATACGCGCCACCGCCTACGAACCCAATCGGAGTCTTGCCATCGTCATCAAAAATAGCTGCATACATGGAAAGCATCAGTTTATTTGATGCTGGAGATACAAGCATTCCCGGAATAAACGCCCCATCTGCTGACAGGATATTGTTCCGCAAAAGTGCAAGGCTTTCCGCGTCCTTTCTCAATACAAGTCCGATTGCCCCTTCATTCGAGTGAGTCAGCGTTTTGGTGGACCAGTCTCCCAGATAAACAGCCTCCCAATGCTTCAAATCCTTGTAATACTCAACATTGTAGTTCTGTGCCTTCTGCCAGACTTCATGATCCTCCGGATTCTTCAGCAATTCCGTCAGCTCCGGAGATTTTCCAAAGGCGATCAATATTGCTTCTACCTGCGATACATACTCTTCAATAACCTTGGTCTTTGCATTTAAAGCAGTCTCCATGTTGTTCATGGCACCCTTCTTCATTGCGCTGGTCAAATTATTGTTTGCCAGAATATACAATAAAAGAATACCTACCGCAGCCACAACTGCGACTGCACTTGTAATTATAACTCTGAGTTTGCTGTTCTTAATCATCTTCCGCCCTTCCTTTCTCAGTTGCAAATCATTTTTTGCTGGAAATATCAATCCCGCATTGCTCTCTTTATCGCCCCCATCAGCTCGTCATAGGTCTCATAAGCCGGCAGCTCCGGGTTATCCGACTTGATTTTGTCGGTGGATTTAAACAAAAAGCCGGCTTTGCTTGCCTTAATCATCCCTAAATCATTATAGCTGTCACCGCTGGCAATCGTATCATATCCGATCGACTGAAGCGCTTTAACGGTGGTCAGCTTCGAGTTCTCAATTCTCATCTTAAAGCCGGTAATCTCACCGTCCGGTGCCACCTCCAGCGAATTGCAGAAAATGGTCGGCCAGCCCAGCTTTTTCATAAGAGGCGTTGCGAACTGGGTAAACGTATCGCTGATGATGATGACCTGACAGAAGGAACGAAGCTCGTCCAAAAACTCCTTTGCCCCCGGAATCGGGTCAATCTTCTCGATGGTCTCCTGAATCTCCTTCAGTCCGAGTCCATGCTCCTTCAGAATACCGATACGCCATTTCATCAGCTTATCGTAATCCGGCTCATCACGGGTCGTGCGCTTAAGCTCCGGAATTCCGCTTGCCTGAGCAAAAGCAATCCAGATTTCCGGCACTAAAACGCCTTCCAAATCCAAACATGTGATATACATCGCACTACATCCTTTCATTGCTTTAGTAAATAATCATGAAAACACTGCGATAATCTGTGATTTCTAGAATACCTTGAGGATATCCTCCACAGCTTTTCTCTTTGGCTTCTGCGCCTCGGTTGCAGCATATCCGAGAGCAATCACCGACACTACGGTCTCCTCTGCCGGAATCTGCAGCAGCTCACGAATCTTCGCCCCATCCCGGATGCCCATAATCAGGCTGTCCAAGCCCATATCCTTCGCTTTTAAGATAAAGTTCTCGTTATGTAAACCGAGGTCATAAAATCCCCAGCCGTTTCCGCATTCATTGGTCGGATTGCCGTCGCGCTCAAAGCCCGAACGGTTGCTCACAAAGGTGGTCACCACCAGCGCAGCTCCCAATGCATTGTTGGCATTATACTCCGGCAAACACTCCGCCCGGAATCTGTCAGCCATTTCATCCGACAGGATTGCATAATACCTGGCAGTCTGTGAATTTTTCCATGACGGCGCCTGTATAGCAGCATAAATGATTTCCTTCACAACCTCCTCCGAAACCTTCCTGCCCGCATCAAACGCACGAATGCTTCTTCTCTCCTCAATCAGTTTGCTAAACTCCATAGCTGTCCTCCTCGCCTCGCATTTATTGTTTCTTTTGTACAATAACTATCTATTTCTTATTATACATGTTTTTGTCAGAAAATACAATATTTTATTTGCTTTTATTGAAATTGTGATGCATAGAGCTGGTAATAAAATCCTTTTTTCCG
>CAMALD010000015.1 GCA_945836355.1 uncultured Lachnospiraceae bacterium
GCGGAGCGCTTTTTGCATTATAGGAAATTGTCGCAATTTCCTATAATGTAAAAAACAGAACGTTTCCGAAGCTTTCGAAAACGTTCTGCCAAAAAAGTATTACTTTTAGGAGGCTTATTTATGATACGAAATATGGATTTTCGTATGTCACGAGAGGGTCTGATGCAGGTCGGTGATACCGTGACCCTCTCCGAATCAACGTTGAGCACACTCGCCGGAACTGTGTATTATTACACCATCATCCCTGCACTTGCCATGTCCAACAATACGCCGAAGCGTCTCAAAAACCTGACCGGCACCGTGACTGCCGTCATTCCTTACGGCAGTGAATGGACCGTCACCCTTGCCATAGAGGAACCGAATTAATCAAGCAGGGTAATATCTCCCGAGGTCGAGCTGATCTCGACCGAGGAGCCCTCCGCACCATAGCGGTGGATTCCGTTTGCGGCATCGCTCATAATCAGGTCCTTATAGCGGAAGTCGATGCCGCCATGCGTTGACAGCTTTGCCGCAAAACCGTTGCCAGCGTTTTTCAGATGATAATGCACGTCACCGCTTCTGGTACTTACCGCCGCTCTGGTGTCTCCGTTCTGAATGACAATGACATCACCGCTTCCGTTCCGGATGTCCATCTTCCCGGAGCTGCCGCGCACGCTCATATCTCCCGAAACAGCGGACACCATCAGGTGCGCCGTCTCCACCTTATTTGCATCTATATCGCCGGAATTGCCGGTAATCTTGGCACTTTCCGCATGAAGCATATTCACCTTCACATCTCCGCTCACCGCAGAGATTGCTGCATCCCTGCCCTGCATATTCTCCGCCTGTGCGTCCCCGCTCATGCTCTCCACGCGGAGCAGCTCTCCCCGCAGATTGAAAACAGAAGCATCTCCGCTCATACTCGACACTGAATTTTCTGCAATCTGCGCATCTCTGACCGTCGCATCTCCGCTCATGGTTCGGAATGCGCCCTTGGCCGCCTTGACGTTCTCCGCATTCACATCACCGCTCTTGCTGGTCCCCAGCACATAGGAAAAGCTACTGTTCTCCACATTCACATCGCCGCTCGAGCTCTCTGCCATACATTTATCCGCCACAACATCGGCTATGCGGATATCGCCGGACATGCTCTTGAGCTTTACGGTGCGCACTGCCGCATTCTTTATTTCCACATCCCCGCTGCTTCCGCTGACGTTCAGTCCCTCAATCCATTCCGGCACCTGGATTTCCAGACGCAGGGAGGAATCCATATCAAACACACTGCCCAAAATCGAAAAATGGGTTCTAATATGCACCTGCACATCCTTTGCAACGCTTAAATACAGAGTTCCGTTTGCCGCGCGACGGTTGAGGTGATACACAATCTTGCTGCCCGTGCTTCCTGAATTCACATAGCGGTAACGGAAGGTATTATCCTCCGAACGCATAATAACCACATCCGCCAGCTTACTGTCAATCTCGACATTGCGGATGCCCTCGTGCTGCTCCACGCTGCCGCTGCTCTCCGGCATGTATTGCTCTTCCTCATTCTCCTGAGCGCTGAAGCGGTAATTTGAATTTACCCCTGCATTCTGCTCCGGTTGTACGTTCTGCTCCGGTCTTGCACTCTCCTGGCGTCTGCGGTAATCTTCCCCTGATTCACCGGATTTTTCAAAGCTGTTAAACCACTCTCCAAAACCGCCGTTTCCGCTGAACACTTTATCGAGGGCACCGGTCACCTGACTCACACCGTTTGCAGCCGCATTTACAATATCCTGCACCACACCGGCAAGGTCGCTCTTTGCATGCTCTGCTTTCTTTTCCCCCCGCTCTTTGTCGGTGAATGAATCCAGCTCCGCGGCAAACTCCTCAATACTGCCCAGCTCTTTGATAATCTCTTCCTCGCTGCGTCCTGATTCCTTCGCGCGCTCAAAATGCGCCTCATAATCCTCCAGGATATCCCTTGCCACTTCCGGGTCAACCCTCTCCAACACCTTGGACAATTGCTCCATATATTCTTTTCTGTTCATAATACTCTGCCTTTCTGTGCACTGCCGCACCCATGCTATGTCAACCGATTACTCTTTCTACCGCCTGTACGAATTCCTGCCATTCCGCCTTCATCTGCTGCTGATATATTCTGCCCGCGTCTGTCAGATGATAGTACTTTCTTGCAGGACCCTCTCCGGACTCAACCAGATAAGTCTCCACATACGCCTCATCCTTCAATCTTTTTAAAATCAGATACAACGTCCCGGTGGCTACCACCATCTCTTTCGAGATTGCTTCCGTCAGCTCGTAGCCATAACAGTCTGTGTCCACCAGCTTCGATAACACACATAGCTCCAAAGCTCCCTTTTTAAACTGCGCATTCATAATTGCTCCACACCTCCTGTCCATCATGAATATTTCATATCGATGATTATAATATATCACATACTATTCTGTTTTGCAATATACTTTTCAAAAAAAATTAGAGAGCCTCTCCTGCGAGGCTCTCCTCCGACTGCTTTCTCGAGCTTCCGGACTGTTTCCTTCCTCATGCCGCAACGCACAGGGAAGGATATCCCCTCGCCCATGCAAAGCTCAATTAGTGTTCTTTTCATTCTGTTTGATTTTCTGCCGTTCAAAGAAATCATCCACCGCTTTGATGATCTGCGCAGGCGGCATGGTCTTTAGCAGATATCCGTCCGGCTTTAACCGCATGACCTTGAGCACGCTTTCCTTATCACCCTTGCTCGTCAGAAAGATTACCGGAATATCGGCAAATTCCATTTCGGAACGGATCATCTCCAATACCTGCTCTCCGTCCACGACCGGCATTTCATAATCCAAAAGCACAAGGTCCGGACGGTTTAATGCGAGGTATTTGATTGCCATTGCACCGGAATTGGCCAGAATCACCTGATACCGGTCTTCCAGCCACCCTTTGACATTGCGCAGCATCGCACCGGAATCATCCACCACCAATACTTTCTTTTTTATATGGCTGCCGTACTCCTTTAAATAATTATCTATCGCACTTACCATGTCCGGCAGGTTAATCGGCCGCACAAATTCGTGGGTAATCATGTTCTTCGGAATGCTTTGCTCCACGTCATGCAGCTCATCCGGGTTTCCGGTCACAAAAATCGGCAGATCCTCCTCAACCGCTTTATCCTTGATATACGTCAGCCCCTGCACCTTCCCGGCAAGCTCCGGGTCTGCATACAACAGAATCGCATTGAGCGGCTCCTTGATTGCACTGACCGCATTGGTATCCGCTTTCGCGACCATCACCTCGTAGGATGCCTCTTTAAATTTTTCCTTCAAGGATAAAATCAGATAACTCTGTATTTCTGTCACAATCAGTATGTTCTGCATTCCTCAACCCCCATTTCTCTTATCGAGCTTTATCCTCGTATTATTCTGCCGCACTGATTCGTTTCAGGTATCAAAATCAACCCGGTACACCGCGTCCCCCGCATGTATGGTAAGCACAGACAGATTGAAATCCTCGTCATGTATCTGGAGACAGTATTCGTACCAGACATCATCGGTACGTTTCGACATCAGCAGATACTCTCCGTTTTCCTTATCCTCAATCTGATCACAGATATCATCGTAAATCTCTCTGCCGTCCACCTCCCCCGTATAGCCTGCAGCGCGGATTCTTTCCTCTATTGCCTGATAGATTTCATCCATAACTCTTCCTCTTTCCGTTTATTTCTGTGATAATGCCAGCTTAGCAGCAACCTCGCCCGCCTTCTTGTAGATGCTGCCTGCCGGAATGCAGCCACGCACCATGGACAGCGGATATACGTTGGTATCCCTACCTATCACCGTCCCCGGATTCAGCACCGAGCCGCAGCCAATCTCTACGCAATCGCCCAAAATTGCCCCCATCTTCTTTAATCCGGTCGGGATATTCTCCCCGTCCGCATGAATCACAACCGGCGTTTTGTCCGATTTTACATTGGAGGTTATCGAACCAGCACCCATGTGCGACTTATATCCCAATATCGAATCTCCCACATAATTGTAATGCGGCACCTGCACTTTGTTAAACAGAATGACATTTTTCAGTTCGGTCGAATTTCCTACCACCGCACCGTCCCCAACTAAAGCATTGCCGCGGATGAACGCACAATGGCGCACCTGTGCACCTTTTCCGATAATCGCAGGCCCGGTAATGCAAGCCGTATCCGCCACCTCGGCATCCCTTGCAACCCAGACATTCTCTTCTTTTTTCTCATATTCCTCCCCGGAAAGGGCTTCGCCGAGCTCACAGATCATTTTTCCGATTCCGTCCAACGCTTCCCACGGAAATGTAAACTGTTTCAGATAATCTCCCGCCAGCGTTTGAGTCAGGTCAAACATATTGCTGATTTCATATTCTTTCATCTCACATCGATTCCTTTCCTATCAATATCTCCGGTTTCACACCATGCTATTTATAATTCTGCCCTGCCGCGGCAAAACACTTGCGCAGCTGCTCCTGATTGTTCAGACCTTTTACCGCATTCGTCAATCTTCCGACAAAGCCCTCCAGCTTCTGCAGGTATTCATCGCGGCTGATTGTGCCCTCCGCCACATAATTCAGACCTTTTTCCCAGCTCGCGGTCAGCTCCGCATTTAACAAGGACTTAATCGATGCGTTTACCACCTCATAAATCAGCTCGCCGGTCAGCGTCGGCGTAATAATCTGTGTCTTTTTATTTAACGCAAGATAATCAATCTTAACCAGCTTGTTAAGAATTTCCGCACGGGTCGCGCTGGTACCAATGCCGCTGCCCTTAATCTGCGCGCGCAGCTCCTCATCCTCAATCAGCTGTCCGGCATTTTCCATTGCCAGAATCATCGAACCGGAATTGTATCTCTTCGGCGGTGCCGTCTCTCCTTCGCGGATGACAAAGCCTTTTACCGGAAGCTTTGCGCCCTTCTTAAGCGTTTTGAGCACCTCGAAGAAATCCTGCCCAAAGCCTTCCCCGTCGTCTTCCGCATCATTTGCACCTTCCTGTGTTCCGGCGTTGTTTTTTTCCGGCTCACCCTGTGCCACCCCGCCGTCCGCCTGTGCCTGCTTCTTTCCGGCATTCGCAATCTTGAGGTAGCCCTCCTCTGCAAGCACCTTAAAGTTCGCAAAAAAGCTCTCCGTGTCGATTTTGACCTGCAGAGCAATCTTCTGATATACCGCAGGGGGATAAAAGATACTTAAGAAGCGTTTTGCAATCGTCACATATACTCTCTTCGCAAGCGGAGAAAGACTGCCCAACGCCCCAAAGCCCTGTCCGGTCGGAATGATTGCATAATGGTCGGTAATCTGTTTATCATTGACATATCGCGTTTTTGCGATTCCCTTATAGCTTCCCGACTGCAGAATTTCATCCGCAAACGGAGCAAACTGCGGCAGATTTTTCAGTCCGCCGATATTTTTGTGTATTTCCTTGGACACTGCGGTGGACAACACACGCGCATCGGTTCTCGGGTAAGTGACCAGCTTCTTCTCGTACAGCTCCTGGGTAATCTTCAAGGTCTCATCCGGGCTTATCTTAAACAGGCGGCTGCACTCATTCTGCAATTCCGCCAGATTAAACAGAAGCGGTGCATTCTTGTTTTCCTTTTTCTTCTCGAGCATGACAATCTCGGCAAGCTTCTCCGGCTCATCTGTTTTTATTACCGCGGGATAGCTGTTCTTTCCGTTTTCCGTCACCGTCCGGTATTCCGGCTCATATGAGAGCAGCGACGCAATCAACTCCTCGGCCGTCTGCTTTTCCGAAAAACCATTTTCCTTGTAGAGCTTTGGCGACTGAAAATATCTTGAGCCTTCCACCGCACGAAATTCACCCTCCAGAAAGTGCCCCTGCACCTCCATCTGCGCCATCACACGAAAAAACGGAGTTTTCACGAATGCGCGAATCTCGCGCTCCCTGCGCACCACCATTCCGAGCACACAGGTCATCACCCTGCCCACCGAAATCGCAGCACGCTTCTCACTTTTCAAATAGCCGCTGATGGTATATCCGTACTTTAAGGTAAGCACTCTTGAAAAATTGATTCCCATCAGATAGTCCTCTTTTGCACGCAGATATGCGGCATCCGAGAGATTGTCATATTCGGAAATCGGCTTTGCTTCGCGGATTCCCCTGAGAATCTCCTCCTCTGTCTGCGAGTCAATCCACACACGGCGCTTATCCTTGCTCTCCGGCACCTGCGCCATCTGGTCTACCAGCCGGTAAATGTATTCTCCCTCACGTCCCGAATCGGTGCAGACATAAATGCGCTCTACATCGTCGCGGTTCAGCAGGGTTTTTACTGTATTATATTGCTTGCTGACCGCAGGAATCACCTCATATTTGAATTCTCCGGGCAGAAACGGCAGAGTATCCAGCGTCCAGCGCTTTAGCGCCGCATCATAGGCCTCCGGATAGCTCATCGTCACCAGATGTCCCACGCACCAGGTGATTACCGTATCGTCCGACTCCATATATCCGTCTTTTTTCCTGTAATCACGCTTCAGCGCCTTTGCAAATTCCTGTGCGACACTCGGTTTCTCCGCTATGTATAAATATTTCCCCATTCTCTATATATCCTTTCACGACCGGTACGGACGTAAGTATTTCGTCTCAAACAAAGCCACCGGCAAAGGCTTCGAAAAATAGAAGCCCTGAAACATCTCTCCACCCATCTGCGTAATCATTTCTACCTGGTCCAGGGTCTCTACGCCCTCGGTGATGACCGTCATGCCGATATGCTTCGACAGCAGAATGACCGCCGCAAGAATATCCCGGCTGCGTTCCGCATTCTCGGTTTCCTTCAGGAAACCTCTGTCAATCTTCACGACATCGGCGCAGACATCCTTTAACATATTGAGTGAGGAATAGCCACTGCCGAAATCATCAATTTCAATGATAAAACCATCGTCATGCAGCATCTGAAGCTGTTCAATACTGCCCGCCGCATCGGTTGCAAGTACGGTCTCAGTCAGCTCCAGACGAAGACTCTCCGGTGAAATATCATACTCCTTAACCAGCCCGGTAATCGTTTCATAAACATCAATGTAATAGAAATCCTTTGGCGAAATGTTTACGGAAATATAAAAATCGGTTCTCCCTATCTTTTTCCATTCACAGAGCTGTTTAGCCGCCAGCTCCCACACACACATGTCAAGCCGGTAAATCAGACCCACCGCCTCAAAATACTCAATGAAGCTGCCCGGCATGAGCAGTCCCTTCTCCGGGTGCATCCAGCGCACAAGCGCTTCCGCACCATATGCCTTGCCATCCTTGTCCGTCTGCGGCTGCAGATAGATACAGAACTGCTCCTCCGCAAGAGCCTGCTCAAAATTGCTGATAATCTGTCTCTTGTTTAATTCCTTTTCCAGCAGCTCGGCGTCGTAATATGCGACCACCCTCTGATAATCTCCCTTAATCTCCTGAATCGCAATATTCGCTTTATCGCAAATGGTGCTTGGAGCCTCCGACACGTATGTGATATCATACACTCCCAGATACATTTGCATCTGAAATTTACTGCTGGTGTATGCTGTCGTCAGCCTGCGGACGGGCTCATAAAAAAGCTCCTCGCTAAAGCTTGCCTTCGGCATGCACAGAGCAAACCTGTCGCCGCCAAGTCGTCCGAAGACACTGTTTTCTGTAAGTTTTTCTTTCACGAATGCCACAATTTGTAAAAGAATCTTATCCCCCGTTGCTTCGCCGTACAGTTCATTGACCAGCTTAAAATCCTTGATGTCGGAACACACCATGCAGTATGCGGTATCCGGATTTTCCTTCAGCGTTCTCGCTACTTCCTCATAGAAGCGTTCCCTGTTGTACACACCGGTCAGCGGATCATAGTTTGCCCTATAATCCAGCTCCCTGTTCTTCGCCTCCAGCGATGAGGTATGATTGCGCATCTCTCTCAAAAAATTGCCCGAATATACCATCAGACTTATCGCACAGAAGGACAGATTGACCGAAAAAATGGCACACACTGTCTCCTTTGAAACAGCAGCCTGCTTATTGTATTCCCCTGAAAACAGCACAGATAATACGCCAAGAGCCGTGACGACCACGGAAATAGTAATCGCGTGCCGATGCTCATACCCGGTAATCTTATTGATATATGTAAAATAAAAGGAAATGAAAATGGTCATCGCGCCGTACATCGAAAAGCCGTAGCCCCATCCAAGTACGAGATTGCACATGCACGGTACCACGATAAGCTCCGATGCGAACAGAAACATCCAGATTTCTATCCCCTTCTCTTTTTTTATATTTATGCACCCAATCAGACTGATTGTAATGCCAACCGCATTGCAGACTGCCATCCAGATAATCCCAAGATATAGAAAGAATCCCAAAAGTACCGTCTGCATCAAAATACAGCAGATACCCACATGCCTGCATTCTGTCATACTATCATAATTTTCTTTACGTTTCCACATATTCTGCACCCCTGCCACATACAAATGTTGTGAACCCACTAATACATAATGTAGTGTAACATATTTTGTGAGCTTTTTCAACTGGTTCCTGACTTCCTTGAGTTTCCGTATCTTTTTCACCAATTTGCTTTAGCTGTGAGCCGGAGGCTCGCAGCAGAGTGGAACGCGGGCACAAAATGCGAAATTCCAAGCCTCTTGCGCTATACAAAAGCACATGTTACAATTATGCTTATAAAACCCTATTTTATAATGCGCAGATTATCTGCCGGAAAGGAAACAAAATGAGATATCCCTGCCCTTGCTGTGGCTATTTTACCTATCTGGTCCCTCCCGAGGAGGATTGTGGCTTTATCTGCCCGGTATGCTTTTGGGAAAACGACCCGTTTATCCGTTCCGACGCCGAACCAAGCGACTCCAATCATCATATTTCCCTCGAACAGGCGCGGGCAAATTTTCAGGAATTCCGCGCATGTGAATACTCCATGCTCGCCCATGTCCGCGACCCGGAGCCGTACGAGCAAAATATCTCTGAAGATTTTTGAACAAAGAATTTCGCTGTAAAAGCGTGCGCATTCCTCGAAAGGTTCGCATAGGAAACGCAGTAACGCAGTGTCTTATAATGTAATAAAACGTGCTGCCCTTCGACGAAGAACAGCACGTTTATTTTTTGTAATTGGATTGGACGCGCATCCTGATAATGCATCGGTTGCAATACCGGATGGATTACCCTCTCTTTGCGCAGATAATATTCCAGACCTTTTTCGGTGTCAGCTTCTGACCGTTATACAGAATCAGTCCCTCATACATTCTTCCCGACAAAAGGATGCAGAGAATGGTAAAGGCTGCAAGGATTACCAGGGAGATCACGCCCTGCGTGATTCCCACGGCACCGGTCAATAAATCCACCGGAACACCGAACGGAATCGTAAACGGGATAAAACGGGTTGCCATTATCAGTCCGTCTTTTTCCAGCAATACGCCGAAATAGCATGCAAAAAAGCTGATGATGATCGGGAACTGGAAAATTGCCTGTACCTGTGCGGTATCCTCCGGCTTTGACACCATACTGCCCGCCATTCCCGCAAGTACACAGTAAAACAAAAATCCAAGCACCAGAATCAGGATTGCCAATATAACTGCCACCGGCGAGAATGCAGTTTCACTGAAGGTTTCACGCAGGAAAGCAAGCATATCGAAAATTTTGTTTGTATATCCGGGATACATCGACTTTGCCACAGCATTTCCTGCCACGAGCCCTGCCACCGCGCATGCAATCCAGAAGAAAAACTGCAGAATTGCCGCCGATGCAACCGCCAGCACCTTTCCGGTAATCATCGCGTACGGCTTGATCGAAGTCAGCAGGGTTTCGGTCAGCTTGGAGGTTTTCTCGACAGAAACCTCACGACTGACATCCTGCCCGTAGAAAATCAACATCATATACAGTATCAGACCAAACACCATAGGTGCAAGCATCTTCACCAGAACCATGCCGAAGCTGTGATCCTCGCCAATTTTTCCGTCATCGGTAGTAATCGGCACCATCAAAACCATACTCTGCTCCGTACTTAAGCCTGCCACCTCCATGCGTGCATATTCAAAGCACTCTGACATGGCGCTTAACAGTTCTTCCGCATCGTCCTCGTTTGCCGATGAATTCTCCGGCAGTGTGCCTTCCATATAGAATGTGCCATCCTCAAACCGCACTTCAACTACCACATAGGAGGGATTTTCCCCCATCATCTGTGCATCCGCAATCGCCTGGGCACAATTTGCCGCAGCTTTGAAATCCACCTGATAAAACGCTTCCTTTTGAAGAGCTTTCAGATAAGCAGCATAATCCACTCCATATTCATCCACCACATAGGCGGTATTAATTTTTGAAGGCTCCACCGTGACATCCTCATCCGGCTTTCCCGTCAGTACCATGACAAGCATGATAGCTGCAACCAGAAGCACTGCAACCACACCCGTCACCACGCCGAAGCTCTTCTTTTTTGTCATTTGGCGGAAGGTAAATGCAAACACATCCTTCCATCCACGAAATCGACTATCTTTCACTCTGTTCCTCCGTTCCGGAATACCAGTTCCTTCCATTATTGTTCTATGATTCCTTTCAGCGCAAAATTTATCTTCGGCTCATCATAAAAAGCTGCTTCAAGCCGATGCGGTTGCCATTGTAGACAATCAGCGCCTCATACACTCTCGCCACAAACAGGAAAAGCAGTGCAATTAGCACGAGCAGAAGCGCGAAGGAACCCAGAATCATCCCCACACCCGCTTTGCCGATCAGAATGGCACCCGGCATTAAAAACGGGGATGATAACGGGAACAGCATCGCGAATATTGCAAAAGCATTGTCGCCCGTACCAAGCAGTGAGCTCGCTGCACCGATGCCGATATACACGCCCACAAGGCTTGAAAGTGTAAACAGGAGAAGCCCCTCACCGGCTTCCTCCATACGGCTTACGGTCGCACCCGCAAGGCCTGCCAGCGTCGCATAAAAAATCATTCCAAGCGCAACAAAGAGTAATCCGAGCACAATATTGACCGGATTAAGCTTCGAAAGCACCTCCGGGGAAATCAGCTTTGCCAGCACGTTCTCCCCGCTGCTCTGCCCGCTGATTTTATTGGATACCGCAAACACCGCAATCAATCCGACAATCTCGGTCATGACTGCGCAAAGCATTGCCAGCACCTTGCCCACAATGATGGCAAGCGGCTTCACCGAGGTCAGCAGGTATTCTACCACCTTCGAGGACTTCTCGACAATGATAGCGTTTGCGACCTGTGAACCAACCATCATACAGATCATCATCCCGATAAACAAAAGCGCATATAAAAACCAGTATTCAAAATCAGAAATTGAGGTATCTTCCTCAAGCTCGACATTTCCCTGCAAATCGGCATGTGCAATATTTACCACAACCTCCGCAGCGAGAATCTCCTGCTGCTCCTTTGTCACTCCGATCGCCTGATATCTCGCCTCCTCAAACGCCTCATACAGCACCGCTTCAAAAGCATTCACCTCTGTGGCAGACATCTCTCCGTTGCCGGAGTACTCCAGAAACATGGAAACCGGACCCTCCGATGCAGTAATAAACAGCATCACGGCATTGCTCTCCTGCTCATCAATCGAGGCGCTGAGCTGCTCATAAGCTTCCGAGTCCCGCGCGGCATCGCTTTTTACCACCGATGTGCTCCAGCCTTCTGCCGAAAGCTTTGCCCCGGCATCCTCCGGAATAAAAAAGCCGGTCTCGTCATACACATACAATTTTTCAATCGTGTAATTCTCGTTTTCCTTTTCCCCGCTCATAATCATATTCATAACCGGCGAAGCAACCAAGGCAAGAATCACCATTATCACGAAGGACCCGATAAATGCCTTGCTCTTCAGCGTCTGCGTCAGAGTAAAGCAAAACACATCCCTCCAGCCCGCCCTTCTACACCTCATGTCTCCCCCCCACCTCTCCCCCAAACCTCTCAGCCACTCC
>CAMALD010000016.1 GCA_945836355.1 uncultured Lachnospiraceae bacterium
CGATGCGAGCATTGCCCGCGCCTCGCCTGCAATGTTGCGGTATTCTTCCTCGGCAGTCTGTCCGAATACAACGTTGTCCAGGATGGATTTGTCCGGGTCAAACACCGGAGTCTGAGGAAGATAGGAAATCTTCAGGCTTTTGCTTTTAATGATGGTGCCCTCATCCGGTTCCTCCTCGCCTGCAATCATGCGCAGTAATGTGGATTTGCCGGTACCGTTGATACCGATGATTCCGATGCGGTCGCCTTCATTGATTCCAAGGCTGATATCTTTTAACAGCATGCGCTCGGTGAAGCTTTTGCTCACATGCTCCATGGTTAGTAAATTCATAGGAAAGTCTTTTCTCCTTCTGTATTACGGTGTATGATTGAGAATGGCATCTGCCGCTTCTTCGGCGGTTATCTCGTCTGCAAGGAATGCAGGGAGAACATCCGCGAAAGCAGCATGCAGTACCGGGTGCTCGTCATATACGACGGACAGGGCCTGCAGACAGGACTTCCACCGGGTCTGTTCTTCCTCGGCAATATCCGCGGATGGGGAGGAGGTTTTTCCGGTGTCTGCGGTGTAGGCGCCACGCATCGCGATTCCTTCGCCTACGCCGGTGTTCTGGACGGCTGCGGAGTACATGGTGCGGATGAATTCACGCGAGGTCTTGCTGTTTGCACTCTTGCTGTTGATGCCTATGATGCTTCGCGGGGCGAAACGCCCGTTTGCCGCGCAGTAGGTGTGCCCGGATGCAGTAAGCTCGGTGAGCAGCTCGGTAAGGGAAGCCGTGCCGCTGATACGCGCGATGCCCGGAAGGAAATCATAGGACGGGCTCTGTGGGAGGTCTTCTGCTGCAGCGGCATTCGTGGTACCCTGTGAATCATCCGTGGAGGTGTCAGTGCCGTCATCGGTTTGGACAGTGTCTTCCGGCTCCGGGAGGATAAGGCGGACGCTGCCGTGAATGTGATTCAGGGTGGCGAGCAGGGCGTCTTTGCTGATTTCACCGTCTATGAGGTATTCCTCCTGATAAAAGCTGCACAGAAGCTGTGCCAGCTCATCCGCGGTCATGCTGCCAAGCAGCGGCGAGCCCTTTTTTTCAGATGCGTCTGCGATTGTCTCTGTCGACGAGAGGCTGCCGATATAGCTGTCGCTGCCGTAATACAGGAAAGCGTCGAACTTCGCCGGTGTGACGAAGATTTTACCCTGTGACATGGCGTTGGTGATGTTTCCGTACAAATCGGACGCAGTGTAAAGAGGCTTCATCAGGTCGCTGATGTTTTCAAACAAGCCGCTGTCCATGTAGCTGCGATAGTCCAGCTCATCACATACCAGAATATCGGCGGCTTTGTTGTCGGTGAGCTGTTTCTGAATCTGTAAGCGGTATTCATCTACGGTGAGGGAGGGATTGGTGTCCAGTGCCACATCGTAGATAACCTTCAGGGAAGGATTCTGATGCTGGAATGCGACTGCCGCTTCCAGAATGATAGCGCTTTTGCGGTAAGAGGAAATGTGAAACGGCGTGCGGTTTAACGCTTCGTCCTCTTCTTTTGTGCGGGTGTCATACATAGCAAGGCAGAAGGTATCGTCTGCATCCTTGCCAAGCATGTAGAGATGGTCGCCGATTGCAATGAAATCCTGCTGTACCACGGATGGCTTGCCAAAGAGACAGTCCATGCCTTCAATCAGATGACGCCAGGAGGCGGTCTGCGCATTGTAGGAGTAAATGCCGTCCTGACAGGAAAGATAGAGGATGCCGTCCCGGCAGAGCAGCTGATAATCCATGCGGTCATATTCATCGCAGTCGTCGATGCCCGGAAGCTTTGCGTTGGTGCGAAACCGGCTGGATTTTTGTACGGTGCCGTCGGAAAGCTGATATGGCACGACAGCATTCCGCTCGTCGGAGAGCACATACATCAGACTGCCGTCGGAGGCCAGACTGCCGAAAGCGCCGTTGGCGCTGCTGGCATACAATTCACCGCTGACCAGCGAGTATGCGTAGGAGTTTGATTTTTGGTCGGTGATGTAGATGGTATTGTTGGTGATAAACATTTTCCTGATTGGAATCTGTGCACCGTCCTCATCAGTCTTGTATAAACCGCGCACGCCGACATGTTCGACATTTGCGGAGGTGCTGACACGCACAACCTCGTCTGCCTGCGGGTCTTCTGTGGAAAGGTCGTGCAGCACCATGTAGAGACTGCCGGTCTCCGCGTAGGACATCATGCGGATGACACGTGTTGTGTCAGCGAAAAATTCCAGTGCCATCCAGTTGGCTTCAACCTCGGACCATTTCAGGTCTTCACTGAGCGTGTATTTTTTGTAACCGCGCACCATGGAGCGGTCTTCATTGTAAAGCACCGTAAAGAGCTCGACTTCGTTGTTCATGCCGTGCATAAGCTGCAGATATTCCTCACCGTGTGCCTCATTGATTACCGGAAGCGCAATGGCGGTCTCCTTGTACGAGCCGCGGTAAACCTCCTCCGATGCCTTTTCCGGGCGGGCTTTGATCCGGTAGCCCAGGTAGATACAGGCAATCAACATTATAAAAATACATGAAAGTACAATAATCTGTTTTGAACGTCCCATGGTATCCTCCCAATTGTATTCGATATATTCGCATGCTCACTTTTGTGTTTGTTGTTTTGCTCGTGACCGAATCGGCGCTGATTATATCATGTGATTTCATCACATGATACTCTCCAGGGGGATGCGCACGATTCGGCATTGTTATTTCACTCGCGCTGCTCGTGACCGAATCGGCGCTGATATAATCAGTGCTTTGCACTGATTATATCATAGTAAATAAAGATTTACCAGAAATTTGAAGAAATATTCAGCCGTATATTTTTGGGGCTGTCTGCATAAGTTCAGATGAGAGGCGTATGCCCGTATTTTAGGAGGAGCTAAATATGTCGGATTATCGCAGATGGATTTCGTATATTTATTCGTATGATAACGGGGCGAAGAGTGTGAATGTGGGCTATGCCCGGCTGGAATTGAGGAATAGGCGGGTGCGCATGACGCTGTATCTGAATGGGGTGAAGAAGGATGGCGGCATACATATTTGTTACTACAGGGATGAGCCGGAGCATCTTGGCGGAATCTGTGTGGGCAGTGTAGATGGCAAAGATGCGGCAATGATGTTCCGCCATGAGACGGATAGTGATGACATGGAGGAAAGTGGGATTATCTTTCAGCAGATGAACGGTCTGATTTTGTTCTGTGATGACGGAACCTACATGGCATCCTCGTGGGAGGACAGGGAGCTGGCGCCGGGGATTGTCGGGCAGTTAAAGCAGCTGATTCTGGGCGGGAAGAAAGTGCCGGAAGAGGAAGCGTCGGAAGAGCAAGCCTCAGAGGAGGAGCAAGAGACGGCAGCGGAAGAAGTCACAGAGAATGAAGCAGCAACGGGGGAGGATGCGAAGAAAAAAAGCACATATACAGAAAACATACAGGATGAGAGCACGCAGAGAGAGGGTAAAGAGGAATCATTCATGGAAGAACCATACATGAGCGAGCAGGATATTCAGGCGGAAGGTGTGCAGACAGAGGAGGCTCAGAAAGGAGACATGCAGGAGACAGAGGTGAAGGAACAGGAGATGAAGGAGAAAGAGACGAAGAAGAAAGAGGCGAAAGAGCAAAAGGATGAAATCAAGACCAATGCAGAGTGCAGGAAAAGGCAGATTTGTGATCTCAACCGGGTGGAGCGGATTTTTTGCTGCCTTACGCCCATGTTTCCGTTTGATAACGGAGAATTTGAGAAGGGTGTGCGGATGGAACCGCAGGATATCGGTATGCTTCCGCGTGCCATGTGGAAGCTGGCGGGCAACAGCTTTCTTTTGCACGCATACTACACATACCAGCATCTGCTGTTTGTGAGTAAACGGGAAAAGCAGGGACGCACCTACTATCTTATGCTTCCGGGAGTGTACGAAAAACGGGAACAATATATGGCGCAGATGTACGGTTTTACGAGATTTTGTCCGGCAAAATGCCGACCGCTGGAGAACGGTACCTTTGGTTACTGGTATATGGAGGTAAAGTTTGCATCATCTGCGAGCAGGGAATAGCGCAGATGGTCGCGGTAAGTCCCGCCAATCAGATACCTTCCGCGGGCAGTGCCTTCAAAGGTGAAGCCGAGGCGCTCCATCATTTTTAGTGATGCCGTGTTTTCCGGCTGAATGTTTGCTTCCATCCGGTGTAGATGGTAGTGAAAAAACGCCTTTGGAATCATGGCGAGCAGTGCCTCGGTCATATAGCCGCAGCCGGTGAATTCGTGGTCAAGTCGGTAACCAATCTGGCAGGAGGCATCCGGTGCGGGAGTGATGTGCTGGAAGCTGAGGGAGCCGATGGGCACCTCGCGTTCGGGCAGGAACATGTAGTAGCGAGCCCCCTCGGAGCGCAGAAATTGTACCGCTTCGGCTTCAAGCACGCGTCTCTGGTAAGCGGAGGTAAAGTAGGCTTCCGGGTGCGACATTTCCCAGGGAGCAAAGTAATCACGGTTGCGCACATAAAATTCGGTTGTAAGTCCGGCGGCGTCCTCGTTCAGGTTTTTTAAGGTCAGACGCGCGGTCTGGTAGGTGTAGAGCATGGTTGTTTCCTCCACGGGTATGCTAAATGGCAAACCTTCTGTTTAGGATAAGCCTCGGATGGCAGTTTGGTTAATATGTGGAGTGAGCAGGGGGAGAAAAGCTTCCAGCTCATTGCGGGTATAGCTGTGATATTGTGTGCCGGGCGAAGAAAAATGGCAGACCAGCTCACCGGAATCTTCAAATGCCTGCAAATAGTATGCTGATGCGCCGTGCAGCCATTCCCCGATGGCGGTAAAGGTGTCGTGGTCGTGCAGCTCCTTCACAACGGTTGTGCGAAATTCATATGGAATGCGACTTTGCATCAGCAGCTGTACGCTGGCACGAATTGGTGCAAGCTCCATGCTTTTCAGCCCGCATGCTTTTGCATATCCGTCAGGTGAGGATTTGATGTCCATTGCTGCATAGTCAGCCAGCCCGGCATCAAGAATACGTGCCAGCATGTCCGGGTTGGTACCGTTGGTATCAAGCTTTACGGCAAATCCTAGCTCCTTTATCCGCACCAGAAAATCCGGCAGTCCGGCACAGATTGTGGGCTCTCCGCCGGTAACACATACCCCCTCCAGCTTCCCGCGGCGTTTCTGTAAAAAATCGAAGAAATCGTTATGTGTGATAATTGGCTGACTGTCCGGAAACAGTACAAGGGATGCGTTTTGGCAGAAAGGGCAGCGCAGGTTGCATTGCCCTGTAAATACGGTGCATGCCATGTGACCGGGATAGTCGAGCAGGGTCAGCTTATTCAAACCGTGAATCTGCAATTCCGGGCTTCCCGGTACCGGATTGTTCTCCGTGAATGCATCTGTAGTTTGAAATATATGCGGATGGCCGGGTGTCGGACTCATTGTGCTTCTCCGCCTCCCATCCCGCTTTCCTGACGCTTCTTTCGCATGTCGCGGAAAAAGGAGGAAAGCATTTCGGAACATTCTTCGCCGCAGACGCCCTCGGTCAGTTCTGCCTGATGGTTAAACTGCGGCACCTGCAACAGATTCAGGATGGAACCTGCGCATCCGGCCTTGGGATTTCTTGCTCCGATGACCACGCGCCGGATGCGGGACTGAATGATGGCTCCGGCGCACATCTGGCATGGTTCGAGGGTGACATACAATACATATCCGTCCAGCCGGAAATCTCCCTGTTTGCGGGCCGCCTTTTCAATGGCAAGTGTCTCTGCGTGTGCCAGCACGGAGTGGTCCTTGTTGCGGCGGTTGTATGCGCGTGCAACGATGACATCATCCCTGACAATCACACAGCCAATCGGCACATCACCGTTCTGCGCAGCCTTTTTGGCTTGTTCAATCGCTTTTTTCATATAATATTCATCGGATTTCATGCGGGACTCCTTATTATAGTAGATGATATCATAGCTGTTTTATAATTTCCTTCACATCATACTTGGGCGCAAAGGCTTTCGCAACCTCGCAGATATGGCTGACGGTGTCCAACTCTTCCTCCAGTTCATCCGCAATAATAGCGGGAGTTTTGTTCTTTTGGAGTTTTCGGCAAATAAGCTTGATAAGATTAGATAATTCTCCGTTACTGACTCCATCATTAAAACCGTCATTAAAACCGTCATTAAAACCGTCGTTAAAGCCATTATTAAAACCATCATTAAAACCATTACTAAACCCATCTTGAAACCCGTCCTCATAGCCTTCATCGTGCAGAGTTTTCTTATGTAATTCTTCGTCATATTCATATATGCTCATCTTGATTACCTCCGCCTTATTCGCTAACAAAAAGTCACTGAAGAACCTCCTGCTTTTGATAATGTGAGAGTAAAAGCATTGATGTTCCTGATTATCTGAATAGTAGACGGTGACAAAGAGTGGGCAACATAGGCTGCTCCCCACACCGAAAAGGATATAGAAATAAATGCTTTGTAAGGATTGTAGCATGAGTGGGGCGGAAACTCAAGTTTTTTTTGCATGCTATATCTGATACAGGTGGAAATGATTTTTTTTCACATCAATTAATCCGTCCTGCTTCATTTTACTGAGCTCTCCGGAAAGTGCGCTGCGGTCGACATTCAAAAAGTCTGCAAGCTGCTGGCGGTTGAACGGTATGTCAAATTCATATCTTCCGTGCAGTGCCGCCTGATCGGACAGGTACGAGAGCAGGCGCCCGCGAATGGATTTTGCGGAGGTGTAAAATATGCGTCGGGACAGATGCAGATTTTTTTGCGCGGAAATTTCTAAAAGATTGCGCAGTATAATGCTGCGGTATGGAAATGAATCCGCACAATCGGAAAGCAGACGTTTGGTATCAAAAAACAAAATACGTGTCTGCTCCGCTGCGATGACATTGACCATAGTCCTGGACTCCGGCACACAGGCATAGCTCTCCGAAAACACCTGTCCGGGGCCGAGCTGGTTGAGAATGCTTTTATTTCCCCAGACATCGTCGTTTTCAATACGGACATGCCCCTCCAAAATGAGTCCGAATGAGTGTACCGACTCCCCTGCATGTAAAATACAGGCATTTTTTCTGTAGGACTTTTCTCGCGCTGACAGGGAATCCATCACCTGCCAGACCTCTGCCACCGGGATATCGCGAAATAAAGAAGAGTTTATTGTTTTTAATAAAATTGAATTTTCCATAAAATCACCTTAAAGTTTATAATTTGTGTTGTTATAACAACATACTATCCGCTAAAAGCATAGTATAGTATCCGCGTAAACTCAAGCACAAAATAAGGAGGATAATATGATTAGACAAATCATTCAGATTGATGAGGAAAAGTGTAACGGCTGCGGACTCTGTGTCAATGCATGCCACGAGTCGGCAATCGGTATTGTGGATGGTAAGGCAAAGCTGTTGAGAGACGATTATTGTGATGGGTTTGGCGACTGCCTTCCGGCATGCCCGACCGGAGCCATTTCGTTTGTAGAGCGTGAAGCAGCGGCTTATGATGAGGAGGCTGTACAGCGTAACAAGGTTCAAAAGGAGGCTGCTGCAGAGCCTCAGGGCTGTCCCGGTACCAGAATGCGCCGGATACAGCGTAACAGTGCATCCGGCGCAATAGCAGGAAACAATGCAGCCGGAGAGGCGTCGGAAGCAGCGCAGGAGTCCGAGCTGCGCCAATGGCCGGTGCAGATTAAGCTTGCGCCGCTGCAGGCACCGTATTTTGAAGGCGCAGATTTGCTGATTGCAGCGGATTGTACCGCATATGCATATGCAAATTTCCATCGCGAGTTCATACGCGGCAGGGTAACACTGGTCGGCTGCCCGAAGCTGGACGATGTGGATTACAGTGAGAAGCTTGCGGAAATCATCCGGAGAAATGAAATTAGAAGTGTGACTATTGTGCGCATGGAGGTACCATGCTGCGGCGGATTGGAGCATGCAGCCGTCACAGCGATGAAAAGCAGCGGCAAATTCCTGCCGTGGCAGGTGGTAACGATTTCTATCGATGGCAGACGGCTGTAAAACTTGGGAGGCAAAAACGGTTGACAAACCCACTGATATCAAGTATACTAAAACTCACATCTCATGACGAAGATGCGTTCTTAATAATCTGTCAAAAAGTTTCCGCGCAGCCGGGGAGATAGCGGTGCCCTGTACCTGCAATCCGCTACAGCAGGGGTGATGATGCGCCGAGGGTGATGCTTTGTGGAGCCGCCCTCTATAAGCGATGTTGACGTTTGGGTCTTACGCAATGGGAATTCATGAACCGTGTCAGGGCAGGAATGCAGCAGCACTAAGTGAAAGCTCCCATGTGCCGTGAGGTCGCCTGGACCGAGTTGGCTGTAGAGGTACCGTCTGTGAAGGTTATTCGAAGCGTGTCGCGCGGATTTAAAATTGGTCAAGATATGCTATGTCGCCCATATAATGAATCACTTTCGTTTCATTGGTTACACACGCCGGCATACAATTGTATATAATGCAATCCACATATTTTATCATTTGATAACCCACGGCATTTATGATATCCTGATCCTGAAAACTCAACTTCTCAATCCCATTGTTCTTTAACCAGTCCGAAATCAGGTCGCCAAAATGAACCATTTAAGATACCTTTATATGAATGCTGATTCTCACTCATTATTATATCGCCTTGTAATGATTTATACAAGGATTTCCCAGGAGAAATCCAGTATTTCTGTGGTTTCCGGGTGAATGTTCAGTCACAATGCCATTAACTTAAGGGAAGTAAACCTTTTTTCAAAAAAATCTTCCCGTATGAGACAATTTCGTATATAATAACAGTCAGGGAATGCTGATGAATCAGAAATTCCAGAGGGTAAAAAGCAGTATTGGGCTTACATAAAGGGAAGGTTATTTATGGGAATCAGGTTAAAAGTCAATGAAATGAATGAAATTTCAAAGGGAACAGTGATTTATGATGCCGGGGCGCCGGTGGATTACATATGCGTGTTGTTAAAGGGGCGTGTGGAGCTGTATAACGAAGGAAGCCGTGTGTTGTTTGGAAACGGCAGCTTTCTGGGGGTGCAGGATCTTGGCATGGGCAGATATCTTAGCAGCTGTATGGCGGTGGAGGACAGCATTATTTATGCATTTCCGGCAGCCGGCCCGCAGATTGTGGAGCGCATTTTGTCGATAAATAAGGATTACCACGGGCTGATGATGTATGCGGTGGTTCGTTATGTCAGCATGCTGTACCATATCCGTGAGGCGATGAAGGCAAAAGCGGAGGAGGGGTACAAGCTGCTGATGAGCCTGTATCATGAGTATATTGGCTGTGCGCGTGAAATCGGCATGCTTTCGCCTAAAATTACGGAGATTGAGAGCTTTGCGGCGATGGATACCGATTCGGTAATCGATCAGAAAAAGCTGGAATATTATCTGGAGATGGCGTCGGTTCCGTTGGATGTCATCAAAGCCTTTTATGGCAGCAGCATTGGGCTGACTCAGTATCCGCTGGAGCAGGCAGGCGGGGTGTGTACGGAGCTTATTCTGGAAAATACAGAATATGCCAGGTACCTGATATCTTTGAGAAAGCTTCTTTTTGCATCCGAGAACGAGGGGCTGATTGCAGGCATGGCAAAGCTGCTTTTCCGCACAAAAACGGACAAAAACGGCGAAACGGTCAGCAAACGGCTCAGCGGGCAGGTGGATGCCTGTATGGATCTCCTGAATGGAATTGAAGAGCTTTTGGAGAAAAAGACAGGACAGACTGCCTTTGCAGACCGCGAGAAGATAGAAAAGCTATATGTGTCCATTCTTACCGGTAAGCCGGAGGAGAGCAGCGGCATCGGGGAAATTCGAACCGAGGACGATGAGCTTGTCCTTTTGGAGGATTCCCTTGGGCAGATTACCGGGTTTGCAGGCTTTGATGCGGAGAAGACGGAGCAGTTTCGTATTTTGCTGCATGGCTTTGAGGAATTGCAGGACAAGACTGCAACCGATGATACGTCACGTCAGCTGCGCCGCGGTATATCGGCTTTGTTTTATGATCTCTATGAGATGGTATTTCTGCGTGCAGGAGGCAGAAGAGATCTGCCTAAGCCGGTGGACTTATTTTTAAATTTTGGTTTCCTTTCGGAAAAATTGCTGACGGACAGCGAGAAAAAATATCTGATGTCCTTAATCGGGGTAAAATTCACCGGACCGTGCGGCAACGGCAGGGTGTATACCATCCGCGAATGGCTGAATACGGTATTTGAGGGGAAGCGTGAGCCGTCCAAGAGCGAGATGGATGAGGATTATACCGAGTACGTCCGCAATCTGCGCAAATCCAACAAGATTACGGACAAGGATGAGCAGCAGCTGATGCTGGACTGTCACAAAAAGCTGAGCTACGAGATACGGAATATGTTCCAGAGCAATAACCGCATGGTGAACGGACAGATTTCTACCTTTGTTCCGGTGCTGCATCATGAGATGTTTTTCCAGGAGCCGCAGAGCATGCTGCTTGACCTGCCGAAGCTCGATGCGGTGGTGGAGCGGCTCAAGAGCATTGATTACAGCGTATTTTACCGTGATGTTTTGTATTCCAGACCGGATAAGGGGATTGATAAAATCTACATTCAGAAGGAGTATTATCCGGATATCATTCTGATGCCTACGGCGGGCTCCCGCTCGTCCATGTGGCAGGAGTGCGCGGGCAAGCGCAGGGAGTCGGCGGGCAGATTTATCTTCCCGGTATTTTTCGAGGGAGATCTGGAGAGTGCGATGGCGAAAATGTTTGGCCGTTATCGCTGGGAATTGTGCCGTTTTCTGCAGGGAGGAAGCTGGAACAACATCAAATACCATTCGCTTACCTCGGAGTATTGCGATTATATACAGTTTTACCGCAAGAATCACGATCTTTCGGAGGAGCGCAAGGAAAAGCTGAAGCTGCAGATACAGAAGGCGAAGAACAGCACCCGGGAAGTGTTTGTCATGGATTATGAGCTCTGGGTGCGCAGTGAGTCGACGGGCGCGATTCGGCTGAATAAGGCGGCGCGCGATATTCTGGCACTGTATTGTCCGTTTGCGAAGAAGGTGCGCAAGGCGCTGGTCGGTCAGCCTATCTTTGAGGAAGCGCTTGCAAGGGCGGAAAGAGAGCGGGCGAAAGCAGCCTATGAGATGGACATTCGCATCCGGCAGATTGCTAGGGATACGAAGGAAGATGTACCGAAGGAAATTATGGATACTCTTAAGTATTATCAGAATAATTAGGAACGACTGGTCGTAAGCGGGAAACGGCTGTCAATAGAATTGTGGGAGGAAAAGGGAAATGGCTGTTGAGACAGGATATCGCCTGATGAATGATATTATCGATAATCATAGTGAGCGAATGCAGAATCTCAAGCGCTATTTCCCTTTTTTTGCGCTGCAGGCAACCACGCTCTCCCAGTTTCATGAGGGAAAATATGCTTTTCTGGACATGGGTTATATCACGCTTGCCCTGCTGCGTTTCTTTATCGAGGAGAACAATTTTAACGAGCGCGAGGTGACGCTGAAACAGGCACATGCCTTTCTGACAGAGACCTTAAGGCGGGATTTCGTACTAAATCTGGAAGCGGAGGAGGAAAAGGAGCTGGTCACCTACCTGTTTGATAAAATCCGCAATGACGGTAAACCGTTTGAGATGGACTATTTCGACCCCGTGGACAAAAAGCGGAAGACTGCCCGCATGAAGCTGATAGAGAGCGGTTTATCGGGCGGGAATGTAGTGTATTCCATCAGTTCCGATGCTATAGAGTTTTACCTTGACACAAAGGAAATCCGGGAAGAGAGCAAGATTAATATCGAGCAGCTTCTTTTGGAAAAAATGATACAGACGAAGAATTTTTCCGGTGGAGTTGAGGTGGTGAGACGGATGT
>CAMALD010000017.1 GCA_945836355.1 uncultured Lachnospiraceae bacterium
TTTGTACACCTACAGCGCGATTTTTCCCGGAAGGAAAAATCAGGGAGCAGCGCCACGGAGGGCGCATTGCGACCGGCGCGTCACCTGCCGGAAAACATGCCAAAACATCTTGAAAAATCGAAACAAGTGAGAACAATCCGGCCCGGAACATCCCGCTGACTCGCAGTAGACAAGAACGCTTGTACAAAATGCGCCCCCCCAATAATTATACCATCCCCTCCCTCTTATGAAAAGTGCTTTTTTGACCGATATAGTGGTTGACGGATGGCTGCCTGGCCGCCGTACAATTTAACATGGAGGTGTGTAGCGTATGGTTATACAGTCAAGTAATGTGGCGATGAGAGCCGGCTATCAGTTCTCACGCCGGACACTGGACTCGTTATCCTTTACCAGCTGGGGCGACGCGGTAAACAAAGCCGATAGTACAGCAGCTACGACGCCCACAGCTACGGATAGCGAACAGACAACAGGCAAGGTAACAGAGAAGGAAGCACAAAGCACACAGGAGAATGCGGCGGAAAATGCCGCAAAATGGCTTGGCGGGACACAGACCGATGTGGAACGGCTGTTTGCCGCACGGGAGGATGACGACATTTATTCCGGCAGAACCAAGACCGAATACGGCGGTCTGAAAAATCTGCTGATGTTATTGTCGGGAGAGAAAGAAAAAACCTCGCGAAAAATATCCCCGCAGGATCTTTTTTCACAGATGCTCAGACAGTATCAGGAGAGGCTTAACCGGGTGGTATTTGGTCTGGGTCTTGGGGATGCGGGGGTAGCCGATGGATTAAAGCAATTGACACCGACGCAGAGCTTTAGCGGAAATTTGAGTGTCCGAAGCTTTTATGAGGAGAGGGAAAGCACCTCGTTTTATTCCTCGGGCACCGTGGTGACTGCGGACGGAAGGCAGATTGAATTTGATATTGAGGCAGAAATGTCGCGAAGCTTTGCGCAGTATACCGATGTGCAGATTGATTACGGCGCGGCACAGCTGATGGACCCTCTGGTGATTAACATGGAGGGCGGCACCACCGAGGTTTCCGACCAAAAGTTTTTATTTGATATTGATTGTGACGGAGAGCTGGATAATATATCATTACTTGCAAAAGGGTGCGGTTTTCTGGCACTGGACCGCAACAATGACGGCGTGATTAATGACGGCAGCGAGCTGTTTGGCACGAAAAGCGGGAACGGTTTTGCCGATCTTGCGGTTTTTGACATGGACGGAAACGGCTGGATCGATGAGAATGATGAGGTGTTTAACCGGCTGCGCATATGGACGAAGGACGATGCCGGAAATGACAAGCTGGTAGCGCTTGGCGTGGCGGGAATCGGAGCAATCTATCTCGGAAGCGCGTCAACACAGTTTTCGCTGAATTCACAGCTGGACAATTCGACCAATGCCCAAATTCGCAGCAGCGGGCTTTATCTGCATGAGGACGGAACTGCAGGTATCCTTCAGCAGGTGGACATGGCGGTGGAGAAACCGGAAGCGCGCATTGCGGTGTGAGAGCCGCGTTAATTACGGAATTTTGTCAAAGAAACGGGCATAAAACGGGAAAGATATACCAAACAGCGGAAATTCTTGAAAACTTTTGAAAAATTCCTTTGAAAAATTCATATATAGCGTTTATAATAGGATTGAGTATGTGTCGATTGGATTAAATGCTGCCTTTGGCAGTATGAAACCTATAGAGAAATTATGGATTTGGAAAGGAGCTTATTATGAGCGGAAGTGATATCGGAATCGATCTTGGAACAGCCAGTGTGCTGGTATATATAAAGGGAAAGGGTGTTGTGCTCAAGGAGCCTTCGGTAGTGGCATTTGACCGTGATACCAACCGGATTAAGGCAATCGGTGAGGAGGCACGCCTGATGCTCGGACGTACGCCGGGCAATATTGTGGCGGTACGCCCGCTTCGTCAGGGCGTTATCTCGGATTACACCGTGACCGAGAAGATGCTGAAGTATTTTATTCAGAAGGCTGTCGGCAAGCAGCGTTTCCGCAAGCCGATTATCAGCGTCTGTGTGCCGAGCGGTGTCACAGAGGTTGAGAAGAAGGCCGTGGAGGATGCGACCTATACGGCGGGAGCGCGCGAGGTGGCAATCATTGAGGAGCCGATTGCAGCTGCAATCGGTGCAGGTATCGATATTGCGAGACCTTGCGGCAATATGATTGTCGACATCGGCGGCGGCACGACGGATATTGCGGTTATCTCTTTGGGAGGCACAGTAGTCAGCACCTCCATCAAGATTGCCGGAGATGATTTTGACGAGGCAATCGTGCGTTATATGCGTAAAAAGCATAATCTTCTGATCGGTGAGCGCACCGCGGAGGATATCAAGATAAAGATCGGTTCTGCATATCGCAGACCGGAGACGGTAGCAATGGATGTCAGAGGACGTAACCTTGTGACAGGACTTCCGAAGACCATTTCGGTCACCTCCGAGGAGACCGAGGAGGCACTTCGTGAGACCACCTCCCAGATTGTGGAGGCAGTGCACAGCGTTCTCGAGAAGACTCCGCCGGAGCTTGCAGCGGATATTGCAGACCGCGGTATCGTACTGACCGGTGGCGGCTGTCTGCTGTACGGACTGGAGGAGCTGATTGAGGAGAAGACCGGCATCACCACGATGACAGCGGAGGACCCGATGACAGCAGTTGCTATCGGTACCGGAAAATTTGTGGAGTTTTTGGGGAGCAGCAAGCCGCTGAATTCCTAAAAGAAAGGTGTGATGATACATGGTCAGAGGCTTATACAGCGCTTGGACCGGCATGGCAAACGAACAGAAGCGTCTCGATGTCATAGCAAACAACCTTGCGAATTCGGCTACAGTCGGATACAAAAAAGAGGGTGTTACCAGCCAGTCCTTTCATGACCAGTTAACCGTAAAGATTCGCGATGCTTCGGTGGACTGGCGCAAGGAGGAAATCGGCAAGATGAGTCTCGGCGTAAAGATCGGCGAGGTATACACGGACTATAAAGCGGGCTCATTGCGGCAGACAGGGAATACCTTTGATTTTGCGATTGACGGGGAAGGCTTCTTTGCTGTTGCATATACCAATAAGGAAGGGCAGACTTCCACACAGTACACCCGCGCGGGACAGTTTACCATTACGCAGGACGGGTATGTGGTGGATGTGGACGGCAATCATCTGATGGCGGAGAGCGGATATCTGCAGGTGCCGGTGGATGCCGGTAATATTGCGGTGGATATCAGCGGTAATGTATACGCTGATGATGTGTATGTGGATAAGATTGTGCTGACAGACTTTGAGGATTATGATTATCTCAAGAAGTTTGGCGAGACCAGATGCTTTCCGGTGGACGGAGCCAGAGAGAAAGAGGCTGCGGGCTTAATCCGGCAGGGCTACACCGAGCAGTCCAACGTCAATGTTGTCTCGGAGATGGTCAATATGATTAACATTACCCGTGCATACGAGGCAGGGCAAAAGGTCATTCAGACCATTGACGGTACCTTGGAACAGGCAGCAAATTCGATTGGCCGCGTATCGTCCTGATGACTTTTTTTAGAAATGGAGGCTGCTTATGTTAAGATCTCTGTGGACAGGCGCGTCAGGTATGATGGCACAGCAGACAAGCCTGGATAATATTGCAAACAATCTGGCGAATGTGAATACGACGGGATATAAGAAGGAGTCCACGGTATTTCAGTCGCTGCTTTATTCGAAATTACAAACAAAGGTAACGGATAACGAGGGCAATCCCAAGCCGGTAATCGGGCAGGTAGGTTCCGGTGTGCGCGTTGCGTCCGTCGTTTCCAATTTTGAGCCGGGCACATTTTTGGAGACCGGCAACGAGTATGATATGGCGATTGACGGGAACGGATTCTTCTCGGTGCGGATGTCGGACGGCACCACGGGATATACAAGAAACGGCTCGTTCGGGCTGGCATTGAACCCGGACGGCTCGGTGACGCTGGCAAATCCCGAGGGGTATCAGCTTCTGGATACAAACGGAGAGATTATTTCCCTTGACAGCTCGCTGGATGTTTCACAGTACAGCATCGACCGTTACGGCAATATCTGTTATCCGGATGACACAGGAAATCCTCAGCCGACAGGCGTACAGATCGGGCTGACACAGTTCAATAACCCTGCCGGTCTGCTCAAGATTTCCGGCAGCTTGTTCCGCGAGAGTGCTGCCTCGGGAGTGCCGCGCGCGGAGAGCCAGGATGAGGCGTTAAAGACGAGCAAAATTGTCACGAAATATCTGGAGGGCTCCAATGTGCAGACTGCGGATGAGATTGTGGATCTGATTGTAACGCAGCGTGCATATGAGATGAACTCAAAGGTGATTACGGCATCGGATGAGATGCTGCAGCAGGCGAATAACTTAAGAAGCTGATAATGGGCTCTGATGAGCGGAAGGAGAGGTGCAAATGAGTATCTCGGTAGGCGATTATTATCTCAATACAATGTCGGCTTCCTCCTCTGCGTCAAAGGCATCCAGGCTGGAAGCGGGGTTGAGTTCACTGGATACATCGAAGGCTACGGATGAGGAATTGCTGGAATCCTGCAAGCAGTTCGAGGGGTATCTGGTGGAGCAGATGCTTAAGGGAATGGAGAAAACCATCCCGAAGGATGAAGATGAGGACAAAAATACATATTTGAGCCAGTTTGGTGATATGCTCTATGAGGAAGCGGGCAAGATGATTGCGGACCGCGGCGAGCTTGGGCTGGCCCAGCAGTTGTATGAGTCGATGAAAAGAAATCAGAATTTATAAGCTGTGCAATGCACAAGAAAGGACCCGGCCGGGAACAGAAATGTTACCCGGCTGTATTTGATATCACATGGATGAAAGCCTGGAAGGGTATGTAGAAAAAATAGTATACCGGAACACAGAGAACGGATATACGGTGCTGAGTCTTTCCGTGGAGGGGGAGGATGAGGTGACCTGTGTCGGCAGCTTTACCTTTATCAGCGAGGGGGAATATCTGCGCGTGGAAGGAGGCTATACGGCACATCCGATTTACGGGGAGCAGTTTCAGGTCAGGACCTACGAGATTCGCGAGCCGGAGGATATGCTGGCAATGGAGCGGTATCTGGCATCGGGTGCAATCCGCGGGATTGGTCCGGCACTTGCCGCAAGGATTGTCAAAACCTTTAAGGAGGATACCTTCCGCATCATGGACGAGGAGCCTGAGAGACTGGCGCAGATTAAGGGTATCAGTGAGAAGATGGCGCGCGATTTCGCCGTGCAGTTTGAGGAGAAGCGGGGGATGCGCAATGCGATGGTGTTTCTGCAGCAGTATGGCATATCCACCAATCTTGCCGTGAAGATCTATCAGAAATACGGTGAGCGCATGCATGCGGTAATTCAGGAGAATCCTTATCAGCTGGCGGAGGATATTCATGGAGTCGGCTTTAAGATTGCGGACGAGATTGCCGCGCGGGTGGGTCTGGGAGCAGATTCGGCATACCGCATCCGCGCAGGTCTTTTGTATGCGCTTACGCAGGCGGCGGGAAACGGTCACGTGTATCTTCCGCGCCGGGAGCTTCTGTATCAGACTTCCCTGCTGCTCGGGGTGACACCGGACGGTCTGGAAGAAGCATTGGGTGATTTGCGTCTGGAGCGCAAGGTGATTTACAAGGAGGATGAGCAGGATATCAGGGTGTACGCTGCCTCGTACTATTACATGGAGCTGAACACAGCGCGCATGCTGCTCGATTTGAATGTGTATTATGAGCTTCCGGAGCAGAGTCTGCGCGAAAAGCTGCAGCATCTGCAGCAAAATCTGAAGCTGGAGCTGGAAGAACATCAGGCGCAGGCGGTGCTGACCGCCGCCAGAAGCGGGGTGTTTGTGTTGACGGGCGGTCCGGGCACCGGTAAGACCACGACCATCAATGCCATCATTCACTTTTTTGAAGCGGAGGGCATGGAGCTTTTGTTAGCGGCGCCGACAGGGCGTGCGGCAAAGCGGATGAAGGAGACCACAGGACATGAAGCGAGCACGATACACCGCCTGCTTGAGCTTTCAAAGGCACCGGACTCGGATGATACCAATCTGCGTTTTGAGCGAAACGAGGCAAACCCGCTGGAGACGGATGTGCTGATTATCGACGAGATGTCCATGGTCGACATCAGCCTGATGCATGCCCTGCTGCGCGCGGTGCCGGTAGGAACGAGGGTGATTTTTGTGGGCGATGTCAATCAGTTGCCGAGTGTCGGACCGGGCAATGTGCTGCGCGATATCATCAAATCGGATGCATTTCCGGTCGTGCGCCTGACCAAGATTTTCCGCCAGGCATCGGAAAGCGATATTATTGTCAATGCGCACAAGATTAATGCCGGGGAATCCATACGGCTGGATAATAAGAGCAGGGACTTTTTTATGCTCAAGCGTGATGATGTCAATGTGATTACCGGGGTGTTGATTGCGCTGATTCGCGATAAGCTGCCGAGGTACGTCAATGCGACGCCGTACGATATTCAGGTGCTCACGCCGATGCGCAAAGGCGAGCTCGGAGTGGAGAGGCTCAATCAGGTGCTTCAGCAGTACCTGAATCCTCCGGCAAAGGAAAAGCGCGAAAAAGAATTCCGGCAGACCATTTTCCGCGAGGGCGATAAAGTCATGCAGATTCGCAACAATTATCAGCTTGCGTGGGAAATCAAGAGTCGGCACGGAATTACCGTGGAGGCGGGAGAAGGCGTGTTTAACGGTGATATGGGTATTATCCGGCAGATTAATCTGTTTGCGGAGGAGATGACAGTCGAGTTTGATGAAAACCGTATGGTACAGTATCCGTTCTCGCAATTGGAGGAGCTGGAGCTGGCATATGCCATCACGATACATAAATCCCAGGGAAGTGAGTACCCGGCAGTTCTTCTGCCGATTTTAAGCGGCCCGCGGATGCTTTTTAACCGGAATCTGCTCTATACCGCGGTCACGCGCGCCAAGCGCTGTGTTACCATAGTGGGCAGCGCCGACATGGTGCAGACGATGATTGAGAACGAGAGTGAACAGAAGCGGTACTCGGGGCTGGCACAGGCGATTGAGGAGCTGCTGCATTGAACAAACCTCCGGTACGCAGCAAATGCAGTCGGTGAAAAAAATGCGGAAATGCAAGATATACTTTTGATATACAGAGAAAGCAGCTTGGTTGGGTGACATGATTTAAATTCAAGAAATGTCGTGCATTTTGCGAAGAAGTATTGTATACTGATATTAAGCTTTTAGTTTTTTTGAAAGAGTGCGCTTTGAGAAAGTAAAGTATAAAAATGCATATTGGGGAAAGGAGTTGTGGTTGAATGAATAAGACAGCACTGGTTATCATGGCGGCAGGTATGGGCAGCCGTTACGGCGGAGGGATAAAACAGCTGGAGCGTGTCGGTCCTTCGGGCGAGATTATCATGGATTATTCCATTCATGACGCTGTGGCGGCAGGCTTTGACAAGGTGGTTTTTATCACCAGAAAGGATCTGGAAAAGGATTTTCGGGAGATTATCGGAAACCGTGTCGAGAAGAAGATTGAGGCGGAATATGTGTTTCAGGAGCTCGACAATCTGCCGGAGGGCTTTACCGCTCCTGCGCAGCGTACCAAGCCGTGGGGTACGGGGCACGCGATACTGTCCTGTCTTGGCACGGTGAAAGAGCCTTTTGCCATCATCAATGCAGACGATTATTATGGAAGAGAGGCCTTTGTGAAGCTGCATGATTTTCTGGCGCAGGTTGATATGACAAAGGGCGGTCAATATTGCATGGCCGGATTTGTGCTTGGAAATACGTTAAGCGATAACGGTACGGTCACAAGAGGTGTCTGCACCGTGAGTGAGAGCGGCTATCTGGAGAAGGTGGAGGAGACCTTTTCAATTGAACAAAAGGGCGATATTGCTGTGGCAAAGACGGCAGCGGGGGAGCCTGTAGAATTGTCCCTGGACAGTGCGGTATCGATGAATATGTGGGGAGTTACGCCTGAGTTTTTGGGAGAGCTGCAAAAGGGCTTTGCGGAATTTCTGAAGGCGGGTGCAATAAGTGACCTGAAATCGGAGTACCTTCTTCCTCAGGTAATTGATAAAATGATTCAGGAAAAACGCGCAAGCGTCAAAGTGCTCAAGACAGAGGATAAATGGTTTGGTGTGACTTATCAGGAAGATAAGGCCGCTGTGGTAAAGGCACTGCAAAAGCTCGTGGATGCAGGCGTGTATCCGGGCAGGCTTGGCTGATTACGCGGCGCTGTGTTTTCTGCACGGGAAGGAAATGGATAGTTACGGGGGATTATGGTACAAACAGACAGAAGAGCGCTGCGTAAAAGGGTGGCAGAACGGCTGGCTGCGCTGATTTATCCGAGGCGTTGTCCGGTGTGCGAGAAAATTGTAACTCCACGGGGAGCCTTAATCTGCAGGGACTGCAAAAAGGAGCTGCGCTATATAAAGCAGCCCTCGTGCATGCGGTGCGGCAGACAGCTGTCCTATGCGGAGCACGAGTATTGCAGTGAGTGCGCGGGAAAAAGATTTTCCTACGACCGGGGATATGCAGTCTGGCAGTATGACGCCAGAATGCGGCACTCGCTGGGAGCATTCAAGTATCATTCGAAGCGGGAATATGCGGATTTCTATGTCACCGAGGCGGTTCGGCTGTATGGCGACCGGATTCGGGCGCAGGCACCGGAGGTGCTGATTCCGGTGCCGATTCACCGCGCGAAAAGAAAGCAGAGAGGCTTCAACCAGGCAGAGTGTCTGGCGGAAAGGCTCGGCGCACAGCTTGGGATTCCGGTGGATGCAGGCTGTCTGGTCCGACACAAAAAAACAATGCCGTTAAAAGAACTTGGTGCGAAGGAGCGCGCGAGAGAACTGCACGGAGCGTTCCGCATCAGGGAAAAGGTACCGCCCGGATATCGCAGCGTGATGCTGGTTGATGATATCTATACAACGGGAAATACGTTGGAGGAATGCGCTGCTGTCCTGAAAAAAGCAGGTGTTCAAAAGATTACATTTCTCTGTATTGCCATTGGGGCAGCAGGAAATAAAAACCAAAAGGGGGATAAGGCATGGACGTAAGGAGTTGTAAGGGATGCGGAAGGTTATTTAACTATTTGAGTGGAGCGCCTCTTTGTCCGGATTGTTTGCGAAAGCTGGATGACAAATACCAGCAGGTCAAGGAGTATATTTATGAGCATAAGGATGCCGGAATCCAGCAGGTAGCCGATGACAATGATGTCAGTATCAAACAGATTCGCCAGTGGGTGCGCGAGGAGAAGCTGGAGTTTTCCGAGAGCTCACAGGTTGGTCTGGAGTGTGAGAAGTGTGGCACGATGATTCGGTCGGGAAGATTCTGCAAACAGTGCAAGGAGCAGCTTGCCAATAATCTCGGAGGTCTGTATCAAAAGAGCGAGCCGACAATAAAGAAGAATACCGATGCGGGCGCGCGGATGAGGTTTCTGGATAATTAATTTTGTACGGACAGAATCCCGGCATATTTACTGCTGGATGGCAGGTAAATATGCCGGGATTTATTATGGTCTAATATTTACTGTGGGAGCTGTCCATGCCGACCGCCTTGATGCCGACGTTGGAGATGGTAATTTTACCCTCCTTCATCAGGTGGCCGATGGCGCGCTTAAAAGCATTCTTGCCGATGTGGAATTCGTTTTTGATAGCCTCCGGGTCGGATTTGTCGTGGAACGGAAGGAAACCGCCGCATGCCACGAGGCGCCGGTAGATGGCTTCGGCATCCTCGTCCAACTGAAGGTGCGCCTGCTTGCGAAGGCTCAAGGTCAGCTTGCCGTCAGGCAGCACTGCACTCACTCTGCCCTCAATGGTTTCTCCGATTCTGAGAGGCTGGAATAATTCATTCTTTGGAATCATTGCGGAAAAACGGTTGTCAACCGCGACATACGCACCGAAGGAATCTATAATCTCATAGACGATACCGCTTACGGTGTCGTTGAGCTTGTATGCGGAGTCTGTATGGAGATACGGATATACCTTTGCGGTAGCGCAGAGGCGTTTGCTCTTATCGATATAGAGAGCCACCAGCACGTTGTCCCCCGGCTTGACTCTTGCAATCTGTTCTTTAAAAGGAAGAAGGAGGTCCTTGGCGAGTCCCCAGCTTAAGAATGCACCGATTTTAGCTACCTCTTTGACCGGAAGAACAGCGACGCTGCCGAGTGTGAGCGGGGGAATGGTTGTAGTTGCAATCGGGCGGTCTTCGGAATCCTTGTACAAAAAGACGCGGATGCGCATGCCCGGATGGGGCTGCTTTGGTGCCTGATTCTTCGGCAGAAGTACACGATCCGCCTCGAGGATTTCGGGTCCGGCGCCCTGCTCCCTTACACCGCCGATATCGGAAAGATAGACACCGTTTTCGGTTGTCTTTACAATTTCCAGCTCTTGTATCATGCCAAGTTTCATATATATTCAAGCCCTTTCTTGTACCTTGTAATTCATTTTTTTGTATGTTACAATTACTATAATATGAACCGGGGCATTTTGCAAGGGGAGAATTTTTTGAGTATCCGCATTTTTCACCACCTTGTCTTTGTTGTGAGCCGGAGAGTTGTTCAGAGTCGGATTGTATTCGAGCGGTGATGTGATTTTTCGGATGTTTTGCACACCTACAGCGCGATTTGTCCCTGTCTGAGCTGGCGGCAGGGTTTTGGTATACCGCCCGGATAGTATTTGAATGATGCCGAGATTTTTCTTTGGATAGAGGAGTGAATGTATCATGCAATCGAATATTGCTAAAACAAATCAAATATTTCTGATTACCATACTGGTATCGCTGTGCGCGTCGTTTCTGCCGATTAGCCGGTGGTTTCCTGATTATGCGGGAAAAATCCTGTTTTCCGAGGTGGTTCTGGCGGCTCCGGGGGCGGTGTATCTGCTTGCCGGACACAGGAGCTATGCGCAGGCAGTGCGCCTTAAGCGCATACGCCCGAGCACCATTGTCTGGCTGGTGCTGTTTACCGTATGCATCTCACCGCTTATGGGCATGGTAAACGCCATTTCCATGCTGTTTGTGGAAAATTCCACCACCGCGGCAATGAGCGAGGTGGTAACGGGACACTCCTATGTGTTTAGCATGGTTTTGATTGCATTTATTCCGTGTGTTTTTGAGGAATCGGTTTATCGCGGCATATTTTACAATGAGTACCGCAAAGTCTCACCGGTCCGGGGAATGCTGTTGTCGGCATTGCTGTTTGGGCTGATGCACGGAAACCTGAATCAGTTTTCGTACGCATTCCTGATGGGAATTATTTTTGCGCTGGTTATCGAAGCAACGGATTCCATACTGGCTTCCATGATTATGCATTTTCTGATTAACGGTTTTTCTACTACGGTCATGATGCTCTTGTCAAAATGGGATGAGAATGCGATGCAGGAGGCGCTGGGGGCTGTGGAAAATCAGAACACGCTGGGGAGCGTGATACGCAGCAGCCTGCCGATGGCTGTGATCGGTACGATATTTGCCGTGGTTGTATACCGCCTGATTGCAGCCAATGAGGGACGGCTGCAGGATGTAGATGCGATGTTTGGAATCGGGAAAAACAAAAACGAGCAGACACGGGAGCTACAGGCTCCGGCATCTGCCCCGAAGACACGATTGTTTACGGTGCCGCTTGCGGTAGGCGTTATCATGTGCACCGCACTGATGATTCTAAACGAGATTATGCCATAATATCCGGGTGATAACAGGGGGTTAATCCTTCAGTTTATTTCTGCTTGGCAGTATCCCTGGCTATGGTTGTTGCATACTTCGGTATTGACAGAAGGATAAGCAATCAACCAGTTTCGGAACAGACCGACACCCACACTTGGATAGGTCGAAGAGTCACAACAATTGAGTTATGGAGGTAATTGGAATGACAGG
>CAMALD010000018.1 GCA_945836355.1 uncultured Lachnospiraceae bacterium
CATCAACTGCATTACGGCAAAAAAGCTGTCGCTACTGCGACAGCTTTTTTTTTTTTTTTCCCATATAGGAAATTGCGACAATTTCCTATATGGGAATAACTGCTCCGGGGCAAGCTTTTGTAATAAACAGTGACTCTGCTGTGCCGGGGCAAAACATCGTATTTTATCATCACTTGCCGTTAATAGCGCTATACAAATCCTCTATATGCTCATAATCGTAGGTTGCGCCCTTGTAGGTGGCTTTGATGTTCCTACATTCGAGAAATGATTGATCGATTTTGGTAACGCTGTCCGGAATGGTAACACTGCTAAGTGCTGAACAATCCTTAAAAGCGCCGTACCCAATCTCGACAATACCGTCGGAAAGGGTTACATTGGTAAGGGCGACGCAATCACAGAAAGCCTTTTCTCCAATTATCGTTGTACTTGCGGGAAGGGTTACGTCGGTAATTTTCTTTTTCATAATTGCCTCCTGTAAATGGTTTATTTTGAATACATGCAATCAATACATTGCTTTTCATACTACTGATGATTACACATATCATTAACACGGTGTTTGACCATCAATGTCATAATGCCGGTTCAAAACACAACGTTGTGTTTTAACCGGCATCATGATATTGGGCTCTGAATAGATTAATTTTACAATTTTTCGAGTACAGCTACCGCCTTATCCTTGATTAAGCACTCGTAATGCTCGCGGAAATATGCAGCGGTGGCCTTGGTGAAATGCTCCTGCACACCATACTCCGAGGTGATGTTGCAGACCTTGTTGAAATCGGCAGGGCGATGGTCCGACATCTGCAGTACGAGATGATAGCCGGAATCCTGCGGATTTTTGTACAGGGTGTTGGCGCCGTGATAAAATGGTGAAATAACCTTGGCAAGTGCAGTGGCTTCGTCAAGAGAACCAAAACGGAATGCGCGCACCATATGTTTTGCAACCTCATCCGGAGCAGGAAGAGACTCCTCACGGGCTGCATCGGCATCCTTTTCCGTAAAGGACGCATCGGAATGACGGTGAAGCTTCTCGGGCAGAGAAAATTTGTCTGCGAGCATTTCCGACATTTGCTCAAAATATTGAAGAATCTGATCTGCCGTGGCATCGCCGGAAAGCGGAATACTTTGCTCCTCCTCGTCCTCCGCATCATCGTATGCCGGTGTGAAATTGGAAAAGCGTGTATCTAATTCATCAGGATTTTCCACCTTGGTGATCACAAGAATCAGGCAGTCGGCGGATACCGGAATCGCCTCAATCATTAACGGAATATTCTCCGCATCAAAACCAAACTCTGTAGAAGCCTGCTGCATCATATCGCGGAAAAGAGCCTTCGCTTTCTCACTGCCGTAGGCAAGCTCGCTGATACGCAGGTGTCTGTCGGCAAGATCATTTCTGTTCAGTGTACAGCGGATCTGTGTTTCACTGATTTTTTCAATTTTCATTAAGATCTTCCCCTTTCTGTAAAAACTCTGTTAACAAGCACTTCTGCTATTTCATGTGTATTCAAAGTATAATGGAAAAGTGCATATAAGTCAATAAAATATTTGTGAATTCTGCATAGAAAAATGATAAGAAACCGGGAAATAAGTTTACTAAAATAGTAGGGAAAATTGAATAAAAAATGATGGGGAAATTCTACAGCAGAATTGACGAGTTTTTCTTGCGGAAAATGACAAAAGCATTTACAATGAATGTGTCAGCGGAAAGGAGGAACGTGGAACAAAACGCAAAATATTGCGAGGTCGCTGTACTTAAGGAGCGGGGATACACCAGGGTGGTCCTTGCGGAGCATATTCATCTGAAACAAAAAAGAATCATCAAGACCGTCTATCGTCTCTCGGAGGAGACTGACGCGGTGCTGCGTGAGGCGTTACTGATGCAGCAGCTTGAGCATCCCTGCATTCCGGTTATCTATGATATCGAGGAGCAGGAGAATGGCTTTAGCATCGTGGAAGAATATATTCCGGGAGAATCTTTTACTTCTTATGTTCAAAAGAATTATCTGGAAATCAATGATATCCTGTCATTTTCATTACAGCTTTGTGAACTGTTAGAATTTTTGCATAAAAGAGAGAGGCCGATTCTGTATCTGGATTTAAAGCCGGACAATTTAATCATTCATGATAAGAAATTATATCTGATTGATTTCGGCAGCGCCAGAGAACAGCAAGAGCAGCGAGTGGAGGGAGCTTTGACGGGGACGCCCGGATTTGCGCCTCCGGAGTGTTATCGGGGGAGTGCGGATTGCCAGAGCGATCTTTACAGTATGGGAAAGATGATGGAGTATATGCTGTCACATTCCGGGAAAAGAAGGAGTGAACAGCGGATTTACAAAAAATTGTTTCGGATTTGTGCAAAGGCGGCCAGCAAAAAGGCAGCGGACCGATACCGGTCTGCGGAAGAACTAAAAAAGGCGATTCTTTCGGTGCAAAAAAGAGGGAAGCATAAGCAGAGCAGTCGGTGTCTGGTTGTCGGTATGGCAGGCAGCAGCCGGCGCTGCGGAGTAACCCGCTTTGCATTGTGGTATCTGGAGTATTTACAGCGGCAGGGGATTCGTGCGCTCTATCTGGAGTGCAATGAATCGGACACGGTTAAGCGGCTGCTGGAGCAGGGCAGCAGGGACAAGCTATTTTCGGCTGCGCTGCTTAAGGAGGCAAGGGCAGACATGAGTGCTGCCTCCGGGGCGGGAGTATATGGGCTTTCGTGGGAAAGACAATACTACGAGTCACAGGGCTGCCGCATACTATTGGCAGATTTCGGCGTGCTGACAGCGGATAATCGGTCAATGTTTTTAGAATCGGATCTTCCGGTACTGTTTTCCGGAGGAATGCCGTGGGAGGAGGAAAATTTATGGAGAGCGCTCTCGATGCTTCCGGGAAAGGAAGGGCAGTTCTGGCTTTTGTTTGTGTTTCTTGGAGCAAAGGATTTTGCGAGGTGGTCGAGGCTTCTGCGCGATACAGCGTGCAGAAGAGTACCCCAGATTGGGGAAAAGACAGCAGGCATAGCGCAGCAGGAGCTGCAAGGGCTTTTCGAGGAGCTGACAGAGACGGTGCAGGGAGGTGAGGCAGAGTAATGGGATGAAGAGCTTCGGATGTGGCAGGAGTAAAATCGAAACGCGCCGTATCGGTATGTTTGGACTGCATCCCTGTGCTGGGACAACGCACTTAACAATACTGGCAGCTTCCTATTTCAGCCATTTCTGCCGAAAAAGGACGGAGGTGCGTGAGATGACGGGCAGGCAGGATTTTGCGTATTGGGAACGGTATCTGACCGGACAGGGTGGAAGCTCTGTTTTTCGCACCAGACGCTGTGTTTACCGAAGTCCGTATTCGGGATGGGAGGATTCAGAGGATGGGCAGGCCGAGATTGTATTGTGCGATTTGGGGCATGAAGCGACTGCCGTGCGCCAGCTCCTGTCCTGCGATGAAAAATGGATTATCGCAGGTGGCGGAATTTTCCATGAGGCGGATTGGGGGCATTTTTTTTCAATAAGGGAGGTGAAGGAATCCATTGCCCGTAGAGGGATGGCAGACTGGCTGTTTCTGGTGAACCACGGGGATACCGGAAAAAAGTATGAAATACCGCTGCCCGACGGGAATAAGAGTAGGATTACAGCATATGGTCTGGGCACCCAGGAGTCGCTGCTGCTTCCGTCAAAAGCAGCGGTGCGCCTATTTCAAAGGCGGGGCGGTGCCGGCGGGACAGAACGCTAAACAGGAATTGGCATATCAATAAGTATTTAGTCAGCAAAATGTAAATAAAACATAGGCAAAGCCGCAAAGGCAGCTACTGCGGGAAACCGGCTCTGGCAGCAAAAGCATGGAAATGTCTCACAACGATTTCTTATCCGTATTGTAACCAGATGACCGAACGTCTGTATGAACGGTATCCCGCGTGATGGCTCCTGCAAACCTACCCTCAATAGAATTCGGGACGAATCTGCCGGATGCGCGCTTTGCCAAAAAGCGTTGGATTTTTGGGACAAAATGTGATATCATATCCGGAGGAAATACTGACAATAGCAGATAAGAGGAAAAAGAATGGAAAAGCATGAAAAAATAGCAATTATCGGAAGTGTTCTGGTGCTGGTGGTAATGCTGGGGCTCGGAGCTCTGGCTCTTATGCGCTATCTGGCTCCGAGCACGGAGACTATGAGCCTTGAGGAGTATTATAAGGTGCCGCAGGGCGAGGCGCTGATTATCATGGATGATAAGCTGTATTCCAAAAATGCAAAGCTTCTGGAAAATGAAGTCTATGTAGATCTTGAAACGGTGCAGCAAAGGCTTAATAAGCGGTTTTACTGGGATGAGGCGGAGCAGATACTGACCTTGACGACTCCGGACAGGATTATTCGCACGATGCCGGGGCAAAAGCTTGTTCGGGAAAACGGAGTGGATGTGCCTTATACGGATGTAATCTTTTTTCTTGAGAACGGTGTGCCATATATTTCGCTAAAGTTTGTGGCAGAATTCTCGGATATGCGCTATGAGACTTACACAGCGTCCGGCGCGGCACAGGATGTGGTGCAGCGGGTGATGATTACCTGTACCTACGGAGATTATCTCTATGTGAATACCAATCGCAGGACGCAGATTCGCGTGGAAGGGAATCGCAAGAGTGCGGTGCTGAAAGAGCTTGACGAGGGTGAGACCCTGATGATTCTGGACGGTGGAGGAACCGGACAGGGCAGCTTTTATACTGTTATGAGCGCGGATGGTGTGCGCGGATATGTGGATAAGAAGCATTTGGATGAGGCCTTTTATCAAAAGGTGGTCAGCAGCTATGTGCCGGAGAAATACGAGAGTATATCGATGGATGAACCGGTCAATATGGCGTGGCATTATGTGGAGACCATGAGTGCAAACAATAAGCTTGGCGACATGCTTGCAAATGTAAAGGGGCTGAATGTGATTTCGCCGACATGGTTCCGTCTGGACGGAAACGAGGGGGAGTTTCTTTCGATTGCGAGTGAAGAGTATGTGACGAAGGCACATGCGCTGGGGCTTAAGGTATGGGCGCTGGTAAAGAATTTTGATACAGGCACGGAGGTGGACAGCTATCAGGTGCTTTCGCGCACCTCATCGAGAGAGCGGCTTGCCGCATCGCTGGTGCAGGAAGCGGTGGCATATGCGCTGGACGGCATCAATGTGGATTTTGAGCTGATTTCGCTGGAGACCGGACCGCACTATGTACAGTTTTTGCGCGAATTGTCCGTGCTTTGCCGACAGGCAGGGCTGGTATTGTCCGTGGATAACTATGTGCCGACAAGCTACAATAAATATTATGATTACGCGGAACAGGGCGTCGTGGTTGATTATGTGGTGATTATGGCATATGATGAGCATACTTCGGTATCCGGCGAGGCGGGAAGCGTGGCATCGATTTCGTATGTGGAACAGGCAATCGCGGATACCGTGGCTATGGTGCCTGCAGAGAAGGTGATTGTGGGCATTCCGTTTTATACCCGTCTCTGGAAGGAAACCGCGACAGAGGACGGCACGGCGGTCAGCATTGCGGAGACGCCTTTCATGAGCGCACAGGACAAGCTGCTCTCGGACAATGATGTGACTGCGGTGTGGGATGAGGCGACGGCGCAGTATTACGTGGAATATGAAAAGGATGGAGCGAAGTATCGCATGTGGTTGGAGGAGGAGACCTCCATTGCCGAGAAAATAAAGAGAGTGACCGGAGCAAATGCCGCAGGGGTGGCAGCATGGCGCCTCGGTCAGGAAAAAAAAGAAATCTGGGATGTGATTTATGAGTGTTTAAACGGAGCCGAGTAGCATAGACTTTACATGAGCTTATGTGAAAGGCTGGTTGAGAAAGCATGATTTCTGACCAAAGCATTCATAATAAAAAAAACAGCTGGAAGTTGGCTGTACTGGTGCTGGTTTTATGTGCTTCCTGCCTGATGATAGGAAAATGCCTGAGATTGTTTTCAAAATCAGGCGAGAATACGGCGGGTCTGGAGAAGACGGGAGAGAACACCCGGCCGGGCCAGGAATGCACGGACGGGATGCAGTCGCTTCTGACAGAGGAACAGAGCAGCCAGATTAGTGGCTTTGACGCTGCCGGGCGCAGTATTGTGCTGGATGCGGGGCACGGCGGGTTTGACCCGGGAAAGGTCGGCGTGAACGGGGCGCTGGAGAAGGAAATCAACCTTCAGATTGTTCGGAAGCTGGAAGCATATCTAAAGGAGCTGGGCTTTGGGGTCACGCTCACCAGAACCTCGGATGATGCTTTATATGCGGAGACGGACCGGAATAAAAAAGCGGCGGATATGAAAGCCCGCATTCAGGTGATTGAATCGGCGAAACCGGATTTTGCCGTCAGTATTCACCAAAACAGCTTTACGCAGGAGTCCAGCGTGGGAGCGCAGGTGTTTTACAGCGAAGGCTCTGCCGAGGGAAAAAAGCTGGCAGGTGTTTTGCAGAATACCATCCGCAACCAGATTGCAGACGGCAACCGGCGTGTGGAGAAGGCAAACAGCAGCTATTATCTTCTGAAAAAATCATCCTGTCCGATGGTGATTGTAGAATGCGGCTTCCTGAGCAATCACGGGGAGGCAGAGCTCTTGACAACCGAGGATTATCAGAATAAAATGGCATGGGCAATCTGTCTTGGGATTGTGGAATATTGCCGCGCGGGCGAAGAGGAAAGTAATACAGGCGAATAAACATAATCCGGTACCTGAATATCCTGAGGTTAACTGTAAACAGGAATGTCCGAAAAATGCAGAAGCTTATGCTGGGCGTGCAAAGGAGTGAAGAACGTGGATACGGTAGTAAAAAAGATAAATCGGAAGCAGATGAATACAGAGGATTTTGCAGAGGCATCCCGGATATTACATAGGGGTGGGCTGGTTGCGTTTCCGACGGAGACGGTTTACGGTCTTGGGGGGAATGCGCTTGACCCGGAGGCGGCAGCGCGCATTTACGCTGCGAAGGGCCGTCCGTCCGACAATCCGCTCATCGTGCATATTGCCGATGTAAGGGCGTTGGATGTACTTGCAGTAAACATCCCGCAGACCGCATGGCGGCTGGCAGAGCGCTTCTGGCCGGGACCACTGACCATGATACTGCAAAAAAGTCCGGCTGTTCCCCTCAGCACCACAGGAGGGCTGGAAACCGTGGCGATACGCATGCCTTCCGACGAGATTGCGGAAGAACTCATCCGTAGTTCCGGGTTATACATTGCTGCCCCGAGTGCAAATGCTTCGGGCAGACCGAGCACCACACGGGCCGAGCATGTGTACGAAGACCTTGCCGGGCGTATCGAGATGATTCTGGACGGTGGTCCGGTGCAGATTGGTCTGGAGTCCACGATTATTGATCTTACGACGGAGCATCCGCTGATTCTGCGCCCCGGCTATATTTCCCTCGAAGATATCCGTGAGCTGATTCCGGAGGCTGATTACGACCCGGCGGTCTTAAAGCATAAGCCTCAGGAGAATATTGTGGCTAAGGCGCCGGGAATGAAATACCGCCATTATGCGCCGAAGGGGTGTCTGACAATCTATGAAGGCGATGCGATGGCGGTAGTGGAAACCATCAACCGGGATCTGGAACAGAGAGAGGGGCAGGGACATAAGTGCGCAGTCCTTGCAACGGACGAGACGAAGCAATATTATCGCGCCGATATTGTCAAGAGTATTGGCTCCCGTAAGGATGAAGAGGGAATTGCAGCGAGACTGTTTGATATTTTAAGAGAATTTGACGAGGAAAGAGTCGAATATATATATTCCGAAAGCTTTGAGGGCGGTCAGCTTGGACAGGCAATCATGAACCGGCTGCTGAAAGCAGCCGGCTATCATGTTGTTGAGGTCTGAAATTGTGTTTTTTAATCTTCTATCTGGGAGATACGGCGGATATGGCGCTCGTCGTTGGAGAACGGGGTGTTTAAGAAGGTGTCAACGATCTTAATGGCAAGCCCCGGACCTACGATGCGTCCGCCCATTGCCAGAATATTGGCATTGTTGTGAAGTCTGGTTGCTTCTGCGGAAAAGCAGTCGTGGCAGAGTGCACAGCGCACACCCTTGATTTTATTGGCAGTGATAGAAATACCGATGCCGGTACCGCAAATCAAAATACCGAATTCACATTCCCCCGATACAACGGCAGCCGATACTGCCTTGGCGAATACGGGATAATCGCAGGAAGCCGTGGAGTTGGTACCGAAATCCTTGAATTCGATACCCTTTTCCTGTAAATATTTGATTACCTCAAGTTTCAGTTCGTAACCACCGTGGTCACATCCGATTGCTATCATATTTTAAATCCTCCATTCATTATATTTCTGAAGAAATACCGATGATATCAGCATTTCCCTACATACGGTTATCCGTTTCGGGCTCGTGCGGCATGTCTTCGGGTGCCTCGGGAAGCTTCCCGTGAAGCAGCCGGAAGATTACGAGCTCCATTAAGTTTGAAAGCTCTGCAAAGCATTTGTCATAGGCAGCATAATCCTTGCCGTAAGGGTCTGAAACATCGCCGTGCCCGCCTGCAAATTCTTTGATTGTAAACACATTATCGTTTACGAAGAAATCGGTAGCCAGACGGCGCTTTTGAGTAATCGTCATGGTGAGTATCAGTGTCTGACCGTCGACCTCCTCCCTGCAAAACTGTTTTGTCGTGCGGGCACCAATCAGCATACCGTGAGTGGCAAGCATGGTCTCGGCCTTGGGATTGACCGGCTCCGGGAAAAGTACCACAAGTCCCCGGGAGCATACATCCAGATCAAGATCATGGTCGCTGTATTTAAAAATGGTTTCTGCGACAGGCCCTAAACAGGTGTTGTCGGTGCAGACAAAAATCAATCTGGTGATCATGCAGAATTACCTCCGTATCCTTAAATGGTATCAGAGAGCGGCAACTAATGCCATCACAAGACGCACGGTATGTTCGATGGCAGCAGCTTCAAATGCCGGATAATCCATATGTGCACTGTCGTCTGCCTTGTCCGAGATAGCACGGATAATCAGGTACGGTATCTTGTTCAGGTACGCAGCCTGTGCGATTGCGGCTCCCTCCATCTCTGTGCACAGCGGATGGAACTGCTTTATCAGATAATCCTTTTTCGCTTTGTCGGCAATAAACTGGTCACCGCTGACAACACGGCCGGTAAAAACGTGAACCTCCGGGTTGACCTGTTCACAGGCTGTTTTTGCAAGTGCGATTAAGCGTGCGTCCGCCGGAAATACCGAGTCCGGCATGCGAGGGATGACACCCGGCTCATAGCCGAAGGCGACTGCATCCATGTCATGCTGCAGGGAATCGGTGGAGAGTACAATATCCCCGATATCGATTGCGGCATCCAGAGAGCCTGCAATACCGGTGTTGATGACCTGGTCCACCCGGAAGAGGTCGACCAAAAGCTGTGTGCAGATACCTGCATTGACCTTGCCGATACCGGAGCGCACTACAACGGCATCGCGGCCTGTGAGGATGCCTTTATAAAAATCCATGGAAGCGCGGGAGATGACTTCGACCTCCTGCATGGCGGCGGTAAGCCGGCTGACTTCCTCCTCCATGGCGCCGATAATACCTATCATAAATTTCCTCCATTCTGCATATGCTCTGATTTGTAAAACACTTTTCAGTATACCATTCTTTCGTAGATTTTTCCAGTGTAGAAATATTTTATTTGCATATTTAGTATTTCTGGTATAAAATAAGTCTCAAATTCAGTGGATACTAGGAGGAATCGATATGATTACTTATAAAACAACAGGAACCTGTTCAAGAGAAATTCAGTTTGATATTGAGGAAGTAAACGGTGTGAAGACCGTACATAATGTACAGTTTGTCGGCGGATGCAACGGAAATCTCAAGGGAATCGGCCGTCTGGTGGAAGGTATGCCGGTGGATGAGGTTATCAGACGTCTGGAAGGTACCATGTGCGGAACGAAGGGAACCTCCTGCCCGGACCAGCTGGCAAAGGCATTAAAGAATGCGTAAATCGGGTAAGAATGGAGAATGAATTGACATGAAACGTATTGTGTTTACCGGCGGCGGAACGGCAGGGCATGTCACGCCCAACATGGCGCTGATTGCAAGACTTCAGGAGCTGGATTATGACATTCACTACATCGGCTCATATACCGGAATTGAGAAGGAACTGATTGAGAAGCTGGGCATCCCGTATTACGGCATCTCTTCGGGAAAGCTCCGCAGATATTTTGACCTGAAAAATTTCTCGGACCCGTTTCGCGTGTTGAAGGGCTTTGGCGAGGCAAAGAAGCTGTTAAAGCGGATTAAACCGGATATCGTGTTCTCAAAAGGGGGCTTTGTCTCAGTACCTGTTGTAGTGGCGGCAAAAAAATGTAGGATTCCGGCAATCATTCATGAATCGGACATGACACCGGGGCTGGCAAATAAGCTTGCCATTCCTTCGGCAGTCAGGGTGTGTGCAAATTTCCCGGAGACAATACAGTATCTGCCGGAGGGCAAGGCTGTCCTCACCGGAACGCCTATCCGCAAGGAGCTCTTTGGGGGCAATAAGCTGAAAGGGCTGGAATTCTGCGGCTTTCATGCGAATCGCCCTGTTATTCTGGTGGTGGGCGGAAGTACCGGTTCCGCTGCAGTCAATGAAGCGGTGCGTAATCTCCTGCCGACGCTGCTAAAGCGTTTTCAGGTGATTCACCTGTGCGGAAAGGGCAAGACCGACCCGGCGTATGACAATGTGGAAGGGTATGTGCAGTACGAGTATATCAGCGCAGAGCTCAGTGATTTGTTTGCAGCCGCTGATTTCGTCATCTCCCGCGCGGGAGCCAATGCAATCTGTGAGCTTCTGGCGCTGCGCAAACCTATGATTCTGATTCCGCTCTCGGCAGCAGCCAGTCGCGGTGACCAGATTCTGAATGCGGAATCCTTTGAGCGTCAGGGTTTTGCCTATGTGATTCATGAGGAAGACCTGACGAACGAGACCCTGCTTGAGGGAGTGAACGAGGTGTTCGGAAAGAAGGATGAATACCGGCAGACCATGCAGAATAGTCCTTTGACGGATGCCACGGAGACCATCGTAAATATGATTGAGGAGATTGTGGCTGCACAGCCTGACGACCGGGAAACTGCCATGAATGAGGAGACGACCGCAGACGACGATGATAAAGAATAAAATTTGCGGACCGGTGCATATGAAGGCAGATATCTGCCCTCCCGCCTGAAAAATATGGGGATGCAACTGCCGTTTGACACATTGAGAGCCGGGCTTGGTGGTATGCAACCGCCGAAAACGGTATCATTTTGTTGTCAGAACGACATAGCAGACAATGGGAGGGAATGAAGCATGATTTTAGCAGAAAAGATTACAGAAGAAAGAAAAAAGAACGGATGGTCGCAGGAGGAGCTTGCGGATAAGCTCGGCGTATCAAGGCAGGCGTGTTATATGCCGCTGTCGCAGGAGTGGTGAGGGTTTTTGTGAAATCAGAGGAGCAATAAAGAGAAAATAGGATAAGGGAGTGCCGCAAACTTATATTATCTGTGAAGCGGCACTCCCTTTTTTACAGTAGATAAGAAATTGTGACAATGAATTATAACCGGAAAAACAGGATTAAGTGCTCTGATTACAGAGCGGCGCGTATTCTGGCCGCAATTTCGGCAGCCTCGCCCTCGGCGTAGGATAGAGTTTTCCACGGAATGACAA
>CAMALD010000019.1 GCA_945836355.1 uncultured Lachnospiraceae bacterium
GGCGTATGCTTCCTACTATTTATGACAGAAGGTGGAAGGGGTTTTCATGAAAAAAGCAAAGGAATTTAATTACAAATGGCTTTCACAGCCGGAGATTTTTGCGGTTAACCGCAGGGCGGCGCATTCGGATCACGCTTTTTTTGCGGGCAGAAAGGAGGCGGCAGCAGGGGCTTCGTCTCTGGTGCTGTCCCTAAACGGCATGTGGAAATTTGCATATGCACACCGTGAACAGGACCGTATCAAGGGCTTTGAGGCGGCAGATTTTGACTGCACGGGCTGGGCGGACATCCCGGTGCCGTCCCATATGGAGATGAATGGATACAGTGTGGCACAGTATGCGAATGTGCAGTATCCGTGGGACGGACATGAAAAGCTGGAGTATGGCGAGGTGCCGCAGTATGATAATCCGGTCGGAAGCTATGTGAGATATTTTACCCTGCCTGCGGGCTTTGCAAAGAAGCGGGTGATGATTTCATTCCAGGGAGTGCAGGCGGCGTTTGCGGTGTGGCTGAACGGTGTGTTTATCGGCTATGGCGAGGATTCGTTTACGCCTTCGGAATTTGAGCTGACGGAGGCATTAAAGAGCGGGGAAAACAAGCTGGCGGTGCTGGTGTACAAGTATTCGTCCGCTTCCTGGCTGGAGGATCAGGATTACTGGCGTCTGTCCGGCATTTTCCGAGAGGTATTTGTGTATGCGTGCCCGCAGGTACATCTGGTAGACCTGTGTGTTCGCACTCTGCCGACGCCGGATTACAAGGAATGGCAGCTTACCCTGAACCTGGAGTTTATGAATGGTGCAGCCGCGGGCAGGGCGCCAAAGGAGTTTGCGCTGACCATCGCGCTGTATGATGCGGACGGGGAGTGTTTGGGAATCATCGCAGAAGGCAGGCAGGCAACGCACGCGGATAAGCGGGAGGATGGAGAGCCGGTGGCGAAGGTTGAGCTTGCGAAAGCCTTCGCAGGAGATGACTTACAGCTCTGGAGTGCCGAAAAGCCGTATCTTTATACATTGGAGCTGACCGTAAGAGACAGTGCGGGTAAGGTGTGTGAGGTAGTCACGGAGAAGATTGGTTTCCGGCATTTTGAGCTGAAGGATGGTTTGATGCAGATTAACGGCAGGCGCATTGTGTTTTTTGGCACAAACCGCCACGAGTTCAGCTCGCTTCACGGGCGCGCGGTAACCTATGAGGAGATGCTGACCGATGTCATCACAATGAAGCGGAACAATATCAATGCGGTGCGCACGTCCCATTATCCGAACCAGACAGCGTTTTACCGTCTTTGCGATGAATACGGCCTGTATCTGATTGATGAGGCGAATCTTGAGACGCATTCGACCTGGCAGCACTGGGATAAGGCAATCGAGGAGGCTCTGCCGGGTGATAGGGAGGAGTGGCTGCCGGCAGTGTTGGACCGCGCAAAGTCGATGCTGATGCGTGACCGTAACCATGCAAGCGTGCTAATCTGGTCCTGCGGCAATGAGTCGTTTGGCGGTAAGGATATCTATGAGATGTCGGAGTATTTCCGTCATACCGATCCGACCAGACTGGTGCATTACGAGGGAATTGTACATGACCGCCGTTACAATGCGACAAGTGACATAGAAAGCTGGATGTATCCTTCGGCACAGTTTATTGAGGAGCATATATTGAAGGATGAGCCAAACAAGCCGATGCTCTGCTGTGAGTATTCGCACGCGATGGGCAATTCGAGCGGGGCAATGGAGAAGTATATCGCCCTATCGGAACGCCAGCCGCGCTATCAGGGAGGCTTTATCTGGGATTATATCGACCAGGCGATTCTGGCGAAGGACCGTTACGGTAAGGAATACTACGCATATGGCGGAGACCTGGGTGACCGCCCGTGTGATTACAACTTCTGCACCGACGGTATTGTATATTCTGACCGTACCGAGTCCCCGAAGATGCAGACGGTGAAGTACAATTACCAGAGCATTGTCATCAAGGTGACGGATGGCGCGGCAACCATCCGGAATAAGGCGCTTTTCACAAACACCTCGGAGTATGAGGCGAGAGTCAGCGTGAAGCGCAATGGCGTGCCGATGGAGCAGGTCAGCTTTGAGACTGCGGTAGCGCCGCTGACGGAGGAAGTGGTCGAGCTGCCGGTAAAGGCGCAGAAGGTCCCGGGCGAGTATGCGGTGGTGGTTTCCTTCCATTTAAAAGAAGATACCATGTGGGCACCGGCCGGACATGAGGTGGCGTTCGGGGAATATGTTTATAAGGTGGAAGAACAGCAGAGGGCGGCTGCAGGAAATATGATTATCACTGCCGGCACGAACAATTTCGGTGTGCGCGGCGAGCACTTTGAGGTGCTGTTTGATTACGGCGGACGCGGCATCACGTCATACCGGTATGACGGGCGGGAGTTTATTGACAGTCAGGTGCGTCCGAATTTCTGGAGAGCACCGGTGGATAATGACCGCGGAAACGGCATGCCTGCGCGCGCAGGACAGTGGAAGCTGGCAAGCCGGTATTCGAGAATTGTACACTGCGATAACCTGAGCACGAAAAAGTCGGTGAAGCTGACCTATGAGTACCAGATGCCGACTACACCGGCGGTGAAGATGACACTGACCTATACAGTTACTGCGGACGGTACAGTGACGATGGAGCTGGATTATCCTCATGTGGACGGAATGCCGGAATTGCCGGAATTTGGAATAATGATGAAGATACCGGCAGAGTATGACCGGCTGACCTGGTATGGCTATGGCCCTGCAGAGACCTATGCGGACCGCACACTCGGAGCGAAGCTCGGCATTTATGCCAATAGGGTGGCGGATAATATGGCCGGCTATGTGAAGCCGCAGGAGTGCGGAAACCACACCGGTGTGCGCTATGCAACGCTGACCGACGCACATGGGGTGGGACTGAAGTTTACGGCACCTGTTCCGATGGAATTTTCGGCGCTGCCGTATACGCCGTTTGAGCTTGAGAATGCGGAGCATACCTACGAGCTGCCGCCGGTACATCATACTGTTGTGCGCGCAATAGCGCGGCAGATGGGAGTCGGCGGCGACGACAGCTGGGGCGCATGGCCGCACGAAGAGTACCGCATCAAGAATGAGGATATGCATTTTACCTTTTCCTTCTGCGGATACCGCAAATAAAAGAAATGCCCCAAAAGCAAAAAATGAGAAAGCCGGATGAAATCCCGGCTGAATATAAAAAAAGAGAACCGGTCGGGAGGATCAGTTCTCTTTTTTGTGATTGGAAAAATTGGTCTGGCTGTTTTTGTTGCGATATTCGCTGGGCGTGCAGTTTTTCTTTTGCTTGAACACGCGATTAAAGGTCGAAATGCTCGGAAAACCGGACTGAAGTGCTACCTCGGTGATGGAGAGGTTCGGCTCGATCAGCAGTGCCTCGGCCACCTTGATACGCCGGTAGGTCAGATAATCGTAGAAGGTAAAATTGGTGTACAGCTTAAACAATCTGGAAAAGTGGTATTTGCTGAAGCCGCTTTCCTCGGCGATGGTCTCCAGAGTCAGATCGTCCATATAATGCTCATCGATGTAATCCATAAGCTTGTTGAAGCGCTGTACATATTCCTTCTGTTTGTTGATTTTGACATTGGAAAACTGGTTAAAGGTATTTAAGTGGTTGTAGCCGAATTTGGTAAACATCTGAAGCAGCAGCGAATAGATGGTCAGCTCGGCGTATTCGTTCTTATTGAAATACTCATTGCGCATCTGCACCAGATACTGATAAACATCCTCGTGAATATAAGGATATGCCTCTTTATTGACATAAATCGGCTGTGCCAGCAGGGACTGGATGCCTGCAAAGCCATGCATTTTTGAAAAATGACTGATGTCAAACAGGAAGATGAAGCGCTTGCCGGTCGGGGGGGCACAAAGACTGTGCAGCTCGCCCGGGGGGATGATAAGTATTTCACCCGGACAGATGTGATAGCGCGCGCTGCTCACGGTGACATCGTAATAATTATCCACCGGCATGATGATTTCAAGCGCTCCGTGCCAGTGGGTGTCATAGCTGAGATTCTGCTCGTTGTACCAGATGCGGATGGTCGAGCTGCGGTTGTATTCCACAACTTCCTTTGTATTTTCAATGAAGCGACGCCCGGTAAAGTCATTGTTTACGGAGTAGAAATCCAGATAGTTTCCGTTTACCTCTTTAGCCATAATGTCTATACCTTTCTGATTGGTTCGATGGAAAGTATTATCATTTCTTGCTAAAATAAATGATTATTAAAAAAAGTAACAAAAAAATAGCGCAAAAAAGTGAATAAATTCACAAATGTACAGTTTAAATTATTGTTCATATTGTATCACTAAACAGCGGAAAAGTAAATAATGCACAAAAAATAAATTTATTTTTTCGGTTTCATTAAGCAAAACGTGAAGAAAAAAGAGCAACATATGATAAGCAATAATTGAGAATCGGGGATATAATGTTAGTACAAAGTACAGAATTAGGGGAAATGAGGCGTTCAATATGAAAAACTCTATTAGAAAAATCATTGTATTTTTAGGTGTCATCCTTGCAATCGTGGTTGTGTGCATATTGCTCAACCTGCGGTCCACCCCGGACTTTCATGAAAAGTATGAAGGCTGTGATTTAACCGTTGATTCGGATGCGACCAAGAGAGAGGGGACCTATACGGAGTATCTGCGGGTACATGACAGTGCCACTCCGCAGAAGACCGTTACGGTGGATATTCTTTCCTATGTAGAAGGAGAGGATGTCAGCGTCAATAACGATTATGCTGACGGACAGAATTCTCTCTATACCGGGGACAAGTCGACAGTCACTTGGGAAGTTGAAGTGGAGGACGCCGGTTTCTATAATTTATACATGGAATACATGACTGTGAAGTCGAAGGGTGTCATGATTGAGAGAGCACTCTACATCAATGGTGAGCTTCCGTTCACAGATGCTTCCGATATTACTTTCACAAGAATCTGGAAGAATGCGGCGGAGCCGAAGAAGGATAACCGCGGTAATGAGATTCGCCCGACTCAGGTCGAGGAACATCAGTGGCAGGGTGCATACTTCAAAGATAAGATGGGATATGTAGCCGAGCCATTCCGCTTTTATTTTGAAAAAGGCAAGAATACAATCACTCTGGAGTGTGTCAATGAGCCGGTTATCATCAGAAGCCTGCAGCTGACCCCGGTACAGAAGACAGTTGATTATTCTACATATGCCGCAGCGCAGAATGGTGCTCATGCTACCGGCGAGGGTCTTACATTGGTTGACAGAATTGAGGGCGAGTCCTCGACCTACCGTTCAGAGTCTTCCCTGTATGCAAAATACGACCGCGCATCTGCAACCACATCCCCGTACAGTATCACCAACACAGTATTGAACTACATCGGTGGAGATTCCTGGAGAGCAGCGGGGCAGTGGATTGACTGGGATATCACGGTTCCGGAGGATGGTTACTATCGCATCTGCGTTAAGGGCAGACAGAATTATGCGAGAGGCGCCGTGTCCTGTAGAACACTTCTGATTGATGGTGAGATACCGTTTGAGGAAGTGAAAGAGATTGCATTTGATTACAGCAATGAGTGGAACAGCCTTATTCTCGGAGATAAAGAAGGTAACCCGTATCTCTTCTATTTGACGAAGGGTACACATACGATACGCCTTGAGGCTACACTGGGTGGTCTGGGCGAGATTTTGGAGCAGCTTGAGGATTCTACGTTCCGTCTGAACCAGATTTACCGTACGATTCTTGTATATACCGGTCCATCCCCGGATCAGTACCGCGACTATCATATTGAGCAGGTATATCCGGAGATTATGGAAGCAATTGATCTGGAGGCGAAGCGCCTGTACAAGATTGTCGATGACATGGTGGCATATTCCGGACAGAAGGCGGATAATATTGCTACCGCGCAGACACTGGCACAGCAGCTGGAGCGTTTCTATGACAAGCCTGAAAAAATTACCATTGAGTTTGGTACATTCAAGGAGAATATCTCGGCGCTCGGTTCTGCAATTTTGAGTTTGAGCGAGATTAAGCTGGATATCGATTATATTGTGGTTCTGGGTGAGAATGCAGAGTTCAAGCCTGACCGCGAAGGAGCGTTAAAGAAGTTTGCACATGAGGTCAGATCCTTCTTCTCCTCCTTCTTCGTAGACTACGATTCTGTCGGCGATGTATATGACGACGATGAGAGAATCGTAACAGTATGGGTTGCCACCGGTCGTGACCAGGGTACCATCTTAAAGACTATGATTGATGATACCTTTACACCGGAGTCGGGCATCCGCATTAATGTGGAAATTGTAAATGCAGCAGCACTTTTGAGCGCGGTTGTCGCAGGAAACGGACCTGACGTCGTATTGTCCGTGGGTGCTGACCAGCCGGTAAACTTCGCACTTCGTAATGCGGCGGAGGATTTATCACAGTTCTCTGATTACAAAGAGGTGCTTGAGTGGTTCTATCCGAGTACATACAGACAGTATTGTCTGGATGAACATGTATACGCGCTTCCGGAGACAATGTCCTACAACGTAATGTTCTACCGCAAGGATGTATTGGAGGAGCTGGAGCTTGATGTTCCGCAGACCTGGCAGGATTTGATAGAGATGCTGCCGACGATTCAGGGTAACAACCTGACGGTAGGTATTCCTTCCGCGGCAGGCGCGAGCGGAACCACCGCAGTTGACCTTTCCATGTACTTTACGCTGCTTTACCAGAACGGCGGCGAGCTTTACAATGACGCAGGCACGGCAACCATCATTGACGATGAGGCGGGTGTTGAGGCGTTCAAGCAGTACACGAAATACTTTACGGATTATGGTATTCCGACAGCTTACGATTTTGTAACACGTTTCCGTTCCGGTGAAATGCCGATTGGTATCGTAAACTTCTCAACATATAATACCCTGGTCGTATCCGCTCCGGAAATCGCGGGTCTCTGGGATTTCACTCTGGTACCGGGTACAGAGAGAGTTGATGAAAACGGAAACACCTATATTGACCGTTCCACTTTCATCTCCGGTTCGGCAACGATGATGCTTAAGATTAAAGAGGAGAAGGTCAGAAACGAAGCGTGGGAGTTCATGAAGTGGTGGGTAAGCGAAGATACGCAGGTGCGTTTTGGACGTGAGCTCGAAGCATTGCTTGGTTCTTCCGCAAGATACGCAACCGCAAACCGCGGGGCATTTACACAGCTCGCATGGAGTGCAGACGATATTGCCATTCTGGAAGAACAGCTTGGATATACGATTGGTATCCGCGAGGTACCGGGTGGTTACTACACCGGACGTCATATTTCCAACGCGTTCCGAAAGATTATTAACGAAAGTGCAGATCCACGAGAGACAATCATAGAATATTCTATCAAGATCGACGAAGAACTTACAAAGAAGCGCAAAGAATTTGGGCTTCCGGTAGAATAGGAGGAGAGGGTCAGATGAGTTATATTAAAAAGTATTTTATACTGAAAAAGCACAACTTCAAAGTTGGTTTGATTAAGGCCAAGAGAAGTAAAAACTGTTATATTTTCCTTGCTCCTTATGCGATATTGTTTTTCTGCTTCAATATTTTGCCGGTATTAAGTTCTATTTTCTTGAGCTTTACGTATTACAACGTACTGGAAAGTCCTCGGTTTATCGGACTTGATAACTATATCAGCCTTCTGCTTGACGATGACGTATTCCTGATTGGTGTCAAGAACACCTTCATGTTTGCGGTAATCACAGGTCCTATCGGTTACATAGCTTCGTTCCTGTTTGCATGGCTGATAAACGAGCTGCCTCGATGGATTCGTACCATAGCGGTTATCGTATTCTACGCACCGTCCATCGCAGGTAACCTTTTCCAGATATTTACCATCTTCTTCCGTGGAGATATTTATGGTTATGTCAATGCATTTTTGATTCGTGTCGGTATTATTGACCAGCCGATTCTGTGGCTGGTTAACCCGACCTACATGATGCCGATTTGTATGCTTGTCACGCTTTGGATGAGTCTCGGTACCGGATTCCTTTCCTTTGTAGCCGGTCTGCAGGGCGTTGACAGCTCACAGTTTGAGGCCGGATATATGGACGGCGTTAAGAACCGCTGGCAGGAGCTCTGGTATATCACTCTTCCGAACATGAAGCCGATGCTTTTGTTCGGTGCCGTAATGACAATCACACAGTCCTTCGGTGTCTGTGATGTTACCATGCAGCTCTGTGGTTTCCCAAGTACAGACTACGCTGCACGTACGGTAGTTTCTCACCTTTTAGACTATGGTTCGACAAGATTTGAAATGGGCTATGCATCAGCGATTGCGACCATATTGTTCTTAGTCATGATTTTGTGTAACAATGTGATTCAGAAAGCGTTGAACAGAGTAGGAACCTGATGATATCTTATTCGATCATAAATAGTTTGACTGGCTTTATATATAAAGTCAGGATAAGGAAAGGTAAGAGTGTTTGTATGAGCAAAAAGAACAAAGAAGTTGTACAAAAAAATCGTCGAATCAGATTAAAAAGGAGAAAACCGAACCGGTCAAGAGTGGGTGACTTTTTCCTGTATCTCTTCCTGCTGCTTGTTGCGATCGTAATGGCCCTTCCGATGGTGTTTGCCATCTCGAGTGCGTTGAAGCCTCTTGAAGAGCTGTTCATGTTCCCGCCGCGTTTCTTTGCAAGAAACCCTACGCTGGATAACTTCTCCGATTTGTTTGTAACAATGGGAAAGTCCTGGGTACCGTTTTCCAGATACCTTTACAATACGGTATTTATCACAGTGGTAGGTACGGTTGGGCACTTGGTAGTTGCGTCCATGGGCGCGTTCGTACTTTCAAAGTATGAATTCCCGGGCAGTAGAACCTTCTTCAAAATCGTAGTAGTAGCGCTGATGTTCAACGGATATGTAACGTCGATTCCGAACTACCTGATTTTGAGCAAATTGCATCTTATTGATACTCAGTGGGCAGTTATTATTCCTTCCTTTTCGGCTCCGATGGGACTCTTCCTCATGAAGCAGTTCATGGAAGGTATCCCGATGCCGTTGGTAGAGGCTGCAAAGATTGATGGTGCGAACGAGTGGGGAGTATTTCGTCAGATTGTGATGCCGAACGTTAAGCCGGCATGGCTGACATTGATTATTTTCTCTGTACAGAGACTGTGGAACGATAGTGCAGCAACCTACATCTATACAGAGAAAAGAAAGACACTTGTATATGCATTACAGCAGATACAGAGTGGTGGTATCGCCAGACAGGGACAGATGGCAGCGGTTTCCGTTATTGTCATGATAGTTCCGATCATTGTTTTCATCCTGTCACAGAGTCAGATTTTGGAAACAATGGCATCCTCCGGATTAAAAGATTAAGACGAAAGGCCAGGCGATTATATGAAAAAGAGATTAGCGAGAATAGGAGCGTTTCTGGTATGCATGATCATCGGTCTTTCGACGACGATGACTGCATATGCGGAAGAAGGTTATACATACAACTACGACTGGTGGGAGGAAGTTCAGTACTCTCCGGATGCTTATGAGGTGGTAGGTGTATATACTGCAGCAGCGCTGGGGCTTGATAAGAAGCTCAACAAGCCGCAGGGCTTGTTCGTCAGCGGCAACAAGGTATATATTGTTGATTCGGGCAACAACCGTATCATTGAATTGGTCAGAGAGGGCGCCGAGTCGTTTTCTGTCAGTCGCATAATAGAAGAATTTAACGGTCCTGTAGAGGTGAACACCTTTAACTATCCGACCGATATTGCGGTGTCGGAGGAAGGCGATTTATACATTGCAGACCAGAACAATGGAAGAGTATTAAAGCTGGATAAGGATTTGAATTATATTTCGGAGTTTGTGAAACCAACGGATTCCACCTTTGATCAGTCGATAGACTTTCTTCCGTCAAAAATTGTTATTGATACTGCGGGTCGTGTTTACTGCATCGCGGTAAACGTGAACAAGGGTCTGATCAAGTATGAGCCGGACGGAGTATTCTCCGGATTTGTCGGAGCTACTAAGGTTACCTACAGCTGGACGGATTATATCTGGAAGAAATTCGCTACAAAGGCTCAGAGAGCTCAGATGGAAAACTTTGTTCCGACCGAGTACAACAACATTTACATGGATTATGACGGATTTATTTACACATGTACGAATAATGTTACAACCAATGATGTCAGATCGGGAAGTGTAGACCCAATCCGCAGACTGAATATGATGGGAAATGATATTCTTATCCGAAACGGTAACTTTTATGTTATCGGTGATGTTCAGATGGAAGCCGGAGGTGGTTACGATGGTTGTTCTCTGATTGTGGATATCACGGCAATGAATAATGATGTATATGTTGCACTGGATAAGGTGAGAGGAAGACTGTTCGCATATGATGATCAGGGAAGATTGCTATATGCGTTTGGTGGGAACGGTATGATGGACGGATGCTTCCGCCAGCCGATTGCACTCGACCATATGGGACACGACCTCATTGTTCTGGATACACTGAACTGCAGCATCACTCTTTTCGCACCAACCTCATACGGAAATGATATTTATGATGCGATTGAACAGTTCCAGAATGGTCAGTATAACGAGTCGGGTGAAACCTGGCAGAAGGTTATGGACCAGAACGGTAACTACGATCTCGCATATATCGGTATTGGCCGTGCCCTGATGGGTGAGAAAAAGTACAAAGAGGCGCTTGATTATTTCAAATTAAAGTGGGATGTTTCAAACTACTCCAAGGCTTTCAAGCAGTATCGTAAGGAGTGGGTGGAAGAAAACATCATGTTGATTATTGCTATAGTATTCCTGGTGCTCTGCGTGCCGCTTATTATCGGAAAAATCAAGAGAATCAAGTTCCAGATTGATACGGCGGATATTTTCAAGTATAATCTGTATGACGAAAATAAAAAGGAAAAGAAATAGAGGAGGCAGAGATGTTAGAAAAATTAAAAGATAAAGAAACATATCGTAAGTATTTCAAGTCTTTGCGGTTCTCTCTTCATTGTATCACTCATCCGCTTGACGGATTTTGGGATTTGACACACGAGAAGCGTGGAACAGTCGCAGCGGCGAACACAATTCTATTGCTGACGATACTTGCACGTATTTTGAAGCTGCAGTATTCGGGCTTTGTATTTAATCAGGTAAACTGGTCAAGAATCAATATTTTCCTGTACATTGCAAGTATTGTGTTTCCGTTGGCACTTTGGTGCGTGGGCAACTGGGGCTTGACAACACTTTTTGATGGTAAAGGAAAACTGTGGCAGGTATATATGGCAACTTGTTATGCATTGACACCGTACCCGCTGATACAGTTCCCGTTGATTATTTTAAGTAATGTCATCATTGATGAGGAAGGCGCATTTTATTATTTCCTGAGTTCGTTTTCCTTGGTGTGGGGAGTCCTGCTTGTAATTGCGGCTATGATT
>CAMALD010000020.1 GCA_945836355.1 uncultured Lachnospiraceae bacterium
TAAACGGGATGTATAAGAAAAACTTATCAACATATAAGCACATTTCATAAATAAAACGAAGAATGTCCTTGCAAAAGAAAAATAACGTGAATATAATTAAATTCTGTAAAATACAGCAAGAAAAGCTGAAAGCATGGTGATAGGCGGGGGTTTCGGATGCCTGCCATGCGAGGAAAAAAGGAGGACGTTATGAAGAAGAAACTTGTTAGCATGCTTCTTGTAATGGCACTTGCCATGATGACCGTATTTGCGGGCTGCGGCAGTGACAAGAAGGAAAATGAAGGGGGCGGCAAGATTGCTGCTGTTTCCAAGGATGACATCAAGGTGGGCGTTATTCATATCACCGATCCGGCAGAGGGCTCCGGTTACACCTACACACATGATCTCGGTATTCAGGGTATGCAGAAGAACCTTGGATTGAAGGATTCCCAGATTGTTCGCAAGAACAGTGTCGGTGATTCTGACCCGGCTGCGATTCGCGCGGCTATGGAGGAGTGCATCGAGGAGGGCTGCCAGATTATCTTTGCGACAAGCTGGGGCCACATGGACACCTGTGAGGCGCTTGCGGCAGAGCATCCGGATGTTATTTTCTCCCACGGTACCGGATATAAGAGCAACGGCACAAACTTTAACAACTATTTCGGACGTATTTATCAGGCTAGATACCTTGCAGGTATCGCTGCCGGTCTGAAGACACAGACCAACAAGATTGGTTATGTGGCTGCACAGGGCAAGGATAACTCTGAGGTTACCGGCGGTCTTGATGCATTTGCAATGGGTGTTTATTCCGTAAATCCGGATGCTGAGGTTTACGTAAAGGTTACCGGCTCCTGGTATGATCCGGAAGGCGAGGGCGCAGCAGCGGATGCTTTGATTGCACTCGGCTGTGACGTACTTGGCCAGCACTGCGATACTCCTAACCCGATGACGGCTGCTGAAGAAAAGGGCGTCTGGGGCGTCGGCTATAACTCGGATATGTCTAAGGATGCTCCGAAGGCAGTTCTTACTTCCGTTGTCTGGGATTGGTCCGTATACTATACGACTGCTGTAAAGAGCGTGATTGACGGTACCTGGACCGGTGCGAACTACTTCGGCGGTATGAGCGATGGACTTGTCGGTATTACCGCACTTTCCGATTTCTGTGCTGAGGGTACTGCAGAGAAGGTTGCAGAGGCTAAAGCAAAGATCGAGTCTGGTGACTGGGATGTTTTCTGGGGTGTAATCGAGACAAACGAGGGCACCACCGTTGGTGAAGAGGGCAAGTCTTTAGACGATGCTACCATCACCGGAGGTATCAACTGGTATTTCAAGAATGTTGTTGAAAAGTAATTGTAAACGCATAGGGAAAATAAGGTGCTGCGGCAGAAAATCTGCTGCAACACCTTTTCTTTTTGCAAAAAGCATGATACACTATATTTGTGTGTGCAAAAATAGACAAAAAGCGTCAGGAACGTTTATTGGAAGCATAGAAGTTACCACGGGGTGGAAAGGCAGGAACAGCAGGAATGACGGCACAAAAAGAAAATAATGTTGCTATCGAGTGCAGGGGGATTACCAAGCGCTTTGGCAGCGTGGTCGCAAATGATAAAATAAATCTGACCGTGCGGAAGGGAGAAATCCTTGCGTTGCTCGGAGAGAACGGCTCGGGAAAGACAACGCTGATGAATATGCTATCCGGAATTTATCATCCGGATGAGGGCAGTATTCTGGTGGATGGCAGGGAGGTTACGATCAATTCGCCGACCGATGCCACAAAGCTCGGAATCGGTATGATCCACCAGCACTTCAAATTAGTGGAAGTGTTTTCTGCAATGGAAAATATCGTGCTCGGCACCAGGGAAACCCTGCAGAAACCGAAGGAAATGAAAGCGAGGATTGAGGAGCTTTCGGCGCGTTTCGGTCTGGAGATTGATCCGCAGGAGAAAATCTACAATATGTCCGTCAGCGAGAAGCAGACGGTTGAAATTTTAAAGGTGCTCTACCGCGGTGCGAAGATTCTGATTCTGGACGAGCCGACGGCGGTGCTCACCCCGCAGGAGACGGAGAAGCTGTTTGAAATTCTGCGCCGCATGAAGTCAGAGGGAAATGCGGTGATCATCATTACCCATAAGCTGAACGAGGTATTAAGCATCAGTGACCGGGTCACCATCCTGCGCAAGGGCAGGAGTATTGAGACGGTGGTGACGTCTGAGTCGGATGTGCACAGTCTCACGGAGCTCATGGTTGGTCGTCCGGTGGAGCTTTCCATCGACCGTCCTCCGGTGGAAAATAGATCAGAAATTTTAAAGGTTGTGAATCTGTCCATCCGCAAACCGGATGGCGCACTTGCGTTGAATGATGTCAGCTTTACGATAAACCGTGGGGAGATTTTGGGGATTGCCGGTGTAGCGGGAAGCGGGCAGAAGGAGTTGTGCGAAGGACTGGTAGGACTGCTTTCGGTGGAAAAGGGCGCCATCCTGTATGATAAAGAAAATATTGTCGGAAAGACTCCGGCAGAGATTATTGACCTCGGCATCAGCATGAGCTTTATTCCGGAGGACCGGCTCGGCATGGGGCTGGTGGCAGGCATGGGCATGGTCGAAAACATGCTGTTAAAGAGCTATCGAAGCAAAAAGGGGCCTTTTGTAAAGACACAGCCGGCAAGAGAGCAGGCACAGCGCCTCATCAAGAGGCTGGAGATTGTGACACCGGGCGTGGATACGCCGGTGCGCATGATGTCGGGCGGAAATGTGCAGAAGGTGTTGCTGGGGCGTGAAATCGAGTCGAGCCCGAATGTCCTGATTACCGCATATCCGGTGCGCGGTCTGGATATCAATTCGTCCTACACCGTATATGAGCTGCTCAATGAGCAGAAGAAAAAGAATGTCGCAGTAATTTATGTCGGTGAGGATCTTGATGTACTGCTGGAGCTCTGCGACCGCATCATGGTGCTCTGCCATGGCAAAATTACCGGTATAGTGGATGCAGACAAGGTCACGAAGGATGAAATCGGTCTGATGATGACCGGTGAGCAGCTGCAGTCGGAATCGGAAACTGAAGGAGAGAACTAAGCTATGGAGAATGTAAAGCAAAAAAGCAGCAGGGAAGCATTGTTGCATATTATCAAGCGTCAGGAAATGGGAAAACGTCAGGCAACGGCGCTGCGGTTCGGGGCTCTTCTTCTGGCACTTATTGCCGGCGGCGTTTTTATTTTATGTATGGGACATTCACCGTTTGGCGTATACCGGACTATGGTATCGGGTGCATTCCGCAGCAAGATGGCGGTGCAGGCGACGGTTCGCAACATGATACCGCTTTTGCTGACCTCCCTGAGTGTGACGCTGGCATTTAAGATGCGTTTCTGGAATATCGGGGCGGAGGGGCAGATGATTATGGGAGCGGTATTTGCCTCCTACTTCGGACTGTTTCACAGTGACTGGCCGCATGCGGTGCTGATTCCGGTCATGCTGCTTGCAGGTATTGTGGGCGGCGGATTATTCGGATTGATTCCTGCATTGTTTAAAACGAAATTCGGTACCAATGAGACCCTGTTTACCTTGATGTTAAACTATATTGCGCTGTACCTTGTGGTGTATCTTGAGGACAGACCGTGGCGCGACCCTTCTTCGCCGGGCTATGCGAAGTTTGCAATCTTCGGAAATAATGCAAAGCTGTCGAAGGTGTTCGGCGTGCAGAGTGGCTGGATTATTGCGCTGGTTATGCTGGTAGCGGTGGCGGTCTACATGAAGTATACAAAGCATGGGTACGAAATCAGTGTGGTGGGCGAAAGCGAGGCTACGGCGCGCTATGCGGGTATGAATGTAAAGAAGATTGTTCTCCGTACCATGTTTTTGAGCGGTGCCGTCAGCGGTATTGCGGGAATGGTACAGGCGAGCGGTACGACGGGCACGCTTTCCCAGGGAATTGCAAACGGAGTGGGCTTTACCGCGATTATTGTTGCCTGGCTCGGACGCCTGAATCCGGTTTCGATTTTCATTATCACTTTTCTCTTTGCCGTCATGGAAAAGGGCAGCAGCGTGGTGCGCTCCACCTTTAACCTGTCCGAGGCGTTTGCATCCGTGCTGCAGGGCATTATCCTGTTTTTTGTACTGGGATGTGAGTTCTTCATCCGTTACCGTATTGTAGCGAGAAAGAGAGGAGGTAAGACAGAGCAATGAGTATGATTATCAAGTTTATTGTGGCGTCGATTGCATCGGGAACCCCGATTTTGTTCGGAACTCTGGGTGAAATCTGTCACGAGAAGGTGGGACATCTGAATCTGGGTGTGGAAGGGATAATGTCCATCGGTGCAGTGGCAGGGTTTATGGTCGGCTATCGCACGGACAGCTTTGTGCTGGCACTGATTGCCGCCTTTATCGGCGGAGCGCTGGCATCCCTGCTCTATGCTCTGCTTACCGTTACGTTTATGGCGAATCAGAATGTCACCGGTCTGACACTCACGATTTTCGGTGTGGGACTGGCAAATTTCATCGGCTATTACGCATTACAGCATTCGGAAAACGGCACCTTAAAGCTGCCGGAGAATATCACGGCACAGATGAGAAATGTTTCCATCCCGGGTCTGAGCAATATTCCGGTGCTCGGTGAGCTGCTTTTTTCGTATACGCCTTTTGTGTATATCGGTATCATAACGGCTTTGCTGCTCGGATATTATTATAAGAGAACCAAGACAGGCCTGAATGTCAGAGCCATCGGTGAGAATCCTGCGGCGGCAGATGCGGCGGGAATCAAGGTGACCAAGTGCAAGTATCTCAATATTTGTCTCGGCGGCGGAATCTGTGGGATTGGCGGAGCATACACGATCATGATTATCAACAAGGGCGTATGGATCAGTGACTGTGTCGGTGGTCTGGGCTGGATTGCAGTGGCGCTGGTAATTTTCGCCACCTGGAGCCCGGTCAAAGCAATTCTCGGATCCTTTGTGTTTGGTGCGCTGCGCCAGATCCGTTACTATATGCCGAATTCCATCGGTATTTCCACGGCAATTTACGATATGCTTCCGTATGCCATCACCCTGCTTGTTCTGGTTGTGACTTCTGTGCGCATGGTGCGAGAGAAATCACAGCCGGCGGCATGCGGGACGAACTATTTCAGGGAAGACCGCTAAAAGTTCCCGACAGATTTGCAAGGTTTTGGAATAAAGCGGGTATAAACAAAAGGGAAGCCATTAAAGAACATAAGTTGATGCCGGCAGGTGCGCGGCATGACAATAAGATTGGAGCAGAATTATGAATGCATATATCATGGGAACAGGCAGTTATCTTCCGGAGCAGACGGTGACAAACGATGACCTCGCGAAGCTCGTGGAGACGAACGACGAGTGGATTGTGAGCCGCACGGGAATCCGGGAGAGACATGTCTCTGTGGGGGAGACAACTGCAGACATGGCAGCAGAGGCAGCAAACGCGGCGCTTTCCATGGCGGGGGTGACGGCAGAGGAGCTGGAGATGATTCTTCTGGCTACGGTAACGCCTGACCACATTGTCCCAAGCACTGCGTGTGAGGTGCAGAAGAAGCTCGGCGCAGTGAATGCGGTGGCAATCGAGCTGAATGCCGCATGCTCAGGCTTTGTTTTCGCGCTGAATACGGCACAGGCGTATGTTCGCGCGGGGATATACCGCAAAATTCTTGTGGTTGGCGTGGAAACCTTGTCCAAGATTGTTGACTGGAGTGACCGCGGCACCTGTATTCTGTTTGGGGACGGCGCGGGAGCAGCCGTTGTAGGTGCAGATGAAGAGCGGGGGATTATGGATTTTATCCAGTATTCTGACGGGGCGAAGGGGGACGCACTGCTTTGCGATGCCAGACCTCTAAAGAATCCTTTTATCAGTCGTGAGGTGGAACACGGCTATGTCAGCATGGATGGCCAGGAGGTATTCAAGTTTGCGGTGAAGCGTGTTTCGGAGTCGATTGACCAGCTTTTACAGCGAAATTCTCTTACGACGGATGCAATCGATTGCTATGTGCTTCATCAGGCAAATGCGCGAATCATTCAGACGGTGGCGAAGCATCTCAAAGAAGATATGGGAAAATTTCCGATGAATCTGGAGCGCTGCGGCAACACATCCGGAGCCTCCGTACCTCTTTTACTGGATGAATTAAATCGGAGCGGCAGGCTAAAGCGCGGTGACAGGGTTATTATGTCAGGCTTTGGCGGCGGTCTTACCTGGGGAAGCATATATATGGTCTGGTAGATGATTCTTCCAGATTTCTATATATCACAGCGATTGGATGATTTTAAGATTTATGGAAGGATTGCAAAAAATTATCTTGACAATTTCGACAATTTATAGTATGCTAGATGAGCGTTGATTAACGCGTTTAGGGGTATCGTCCAATGGTTAGGGTAGCGGTCTCCAAAACCGTTGATGAGGGTTCGAATCCTTCTACCCCTGTTGAAACGATTGGGACAATTTGTTCCAATCGTTTTTTGTATTATAGGAGATTATGACAATTTCCTATAATGTAAAAAAGCGCTCCGCTAAGGATGCACTCGTGCGGAAGCTCAAGCAGGGATAAGATATGGACAAAGGGCATAAGAAATGGTAAAATAAGTATAACTATTAGGTGCTGATATTAGGATAAGTGAGGATGTTGGAATGAAAATCTGGTTTATGTTTGCGTTTGCGGTGACAATTCTTTGTTTAGTCTTATGCCTTACCCAGACGAAGAAAAGCAGTAAAAAAATAGCAAACAGCGGAAGAAAGGTGCTGTTAATCGGTATTGTATCCGTGCTGTGCAATCTGGTACAGATGCTTTCCGACAATAGGCTGGTGTATGATATCTCGTACAGCTTATTCTTTGCGAGTATTGACTGGCTGCTGTTTTATTTCCTCATGTTTACGGTTGAGTATACCGGATTTCCAATCAAGAAATACACAAGCAATCCGGTTGTGTGGATGATTTTGGGAATCGATACGCTTTCCCTGATTCTGAATCCGGTTTTTGGGCATGCCTATACCTGCGTACAGATATTGACAGAGCAGAATGAAATCTATTATCAATTCACCCCCCATCTTCCGTACTACATTCATCTGGGAATTTCCTATGTGCTGGTTACCATGATTACATTGCGCCTCATTTGGAAGATGATTAAGGCGCCATTGATGTACCGCAGGCGCTACTGGATGGTGCTGCTGTTCTTTTCCCTGGTAGTTGTGGGAGATGCGGCTCATCTGATTCTGCATACGAGCATCGATGTTTCGGTAATCGGTTTTGCTGCCGCAGGCATCTCTGTCTACTATTATTCCATCGTATATGTTTCAATCGATCTTTTAAACCGGTTGTTCATGGTGGTGGTGGAGGAGATGAATAATGGTATTCTGCTGTTTGATATGAATGGCGAGTGCGTGTATGTCAATTCCGAGGGCAGAAAGATGATGGATCTGCCGGAGAATGCCGAGAATGAAGACGCGGATATTGCGTGCAGACAGTGGTTTGAGGAGCATTGTCTGTCGTCAGCGAAGGAGTTCACCTATGAGTGGAAGAAGAGCTCGCAGTGGCAGACGCAGCACATCCGCGTGCGCCTGCAAAGATTAAAGGATAAGCATGAAAGAGACATTGGATTTATTATTCAGATGCAGGACCGGACACTGGAGGCAAACGAATTATTCCGGGAACATCAGCTGGCAACCAGGGATCCGTTAACCAATGTATATAATCGCCAGTTTTTCTATGAACAGGCAACGGAGTATTTAAAGGCACATCAGGAGGAGGATTTTCTGATTATCTGCTCCGATATTAAGAATTTTAAGCTGCTCAATGAGGTATTTGGCGCTGAGACCGGTGATACCATACTGATTCGCATTGCGGAGGAGTTGAGGAAACGTACCGTGTCGGGAGAGATATATGGAAGACTTGGGGACGACCACTTTGCACTGCTGATGCGGAGAAAGGATTTTCGTGAGTCCGTGTTTGCGGAGGCTCAGAACAAATTAATCCGCCTTGAAGCGGATGCAACATATCCAATATATATTTATATCGGTGTATATGCGGTGACCGATGTCAACATGCCGGTATCGACCATGTGCGAGCATGCAATGACAGCAATCAGCAGGATTAAGGGCACTTACCAGAAAAAGATTGCGTATTATGATGATATTCTGGAGGATAATGCGCTTCTGGAGCAGGAGCTGCTGTCAGATTTTGATTATGCAATGGAACAGCAGCAGTTTATTATGTTTCTGCAGCCGCAGGTTACGGAGGATGGCAATGTGCCGGGTGCGGAGGCGCTGGTACGCTGGCAGCATCCGAAGCGTGGAATGATGATGCCGGGTGAGTTCATCGCGATATTTGAGAAAAACGGCATGATTGCAAAGCTTGATCCGTATGTGTGGGAATTGGCATGCAGGCAGCTTAGTGAGTGGAAGGCGCACGGCAGGGATGATTTGTATATTTCGGTCAATATTTCTCCGAAGGATTTTTATTTTCTGGACATTTACCGTGTATTTACGGACCTTGTACAGAAATATGATGTCAATCCGGCGAATCTGAAGCTCGAGCTTACGGAGACGGTTATTGCGGAAAATCCGGAACAGCAGCAGCTTCTTATTGAACAGCTCAGGCATGCGGGCTTCATTGTGGAGATGAATGACTTTGGCAACGGATATTCGTCGCTCAATCTGCTGAAGGATATCAGCGTGGATGTGTTGAAGGTTGATATCGGATTTTTGAACAAGAGTAGTGACGAGGCGCGAAGCCGCGAGGTTCTTAAGATGATTGTAAATCTGTCAACAAAGCTTGATATGCCGGTTATTGCGGAGAGAGTTGAGACGGAGGAACAGGTGAAATTCTTATCGGAAATCGGCTGTCATATTTATCAGGGCTTCTATTTTGCGCAGCCGATGCCTGTGGAGGAGTTTGAACAGGATTATATGTAAGGATAAGGTAAGTAATTTGTGAATAGCGCTAAAAGAGCCGCTGATATTGTTGGTCATACGGACCACAATATCAGCGGCTTTGTACATGTTATTTTCTCTGTGATCTCTTGCGCATGAGCGGATCGAGAATTTTTTTTCGGATGCGAAGGGACTTTGGTGTGACCTCCAGCAGTTCATCGGTGTCGATGAATTCCAGAGCCTGCTCAAGACTTAATACCTTTGGAGGGACAAGGCGGAGCGCTTCGTCGGCATTGGAGGAGCGGGTGTTGGTCAGCTGCTTTTTCTTGCAGACATTGACTTCGACATCCTCGGTCTTGCCGTTCTGACCGATGACCATACCGCTGTATACCTTCTCGCCCGGTCCGATAAAGAGCGTGCCGCGCTCCTGAGCGTTGAACAGACCGTAGGTGATAGCTTCACCCGACTCGAATGCAATCAGGCTGCCGGTCTTGCGGTACTGGATATCTCCCTTATACGGTTTGTAGCCGTCAAAGGAAGTATTCAAAATGCCGTTGCCCTTGGTATCCGTCATGAATTCGCCGCGGTAGCCGATTAATCCGCGCGCAGGAATCGAAAACTCAAGGCGGGTGTACCCACCGTTTGCGGTGGACATGCCGAGAAGCTCACCCTTGCGCTCGGAGAGCTTCTGAATCACAGTGCCGGAGAATTCTTCCGGGACATCGACAAAAGCGCGCTCCATCGGCTCAAGCTTTTTGCCGTCCTCGTCATAGTGATAAAGAACCTCTGCCTTGCTGACCGCGAATTCGTAGCCCTCACGGCGCATATTTTCTATTAATACAGAGAGGTGCAGCTCACCGCGCCCGGATACTTTAAATGCCTCAGTGGTATCGGTCTCTTCCACGCGGAGAGAAACATCGGTGTTCAGCTCGCGGAACAAGCGGTCGCGGATATGGCGGGAGGTGACAAACTTGCCCTCCTGACCGGCGAGCGGGCTGTCGTTTACGATAAAATTCATTGCGATGGTTGGCTCGGAAATCTTCTGGAACGGAATCGGTACCGGCTTGTCCGGGGAGCAGATGGTGTCTCCGATGTGGATATCCGGAATACCGGAGATAGCTACGATGGCGCCGATACCTGCCTCGTTCACTTCCACCTTTTTAAGACCCTCAAACTCATAAAGCTTGCTGATCTTGACGCGGCGGCTCTTGTCGGGATCGTGATGGTTCACAATCACGACATCCTGGTTGACCTTCACCGAACCGTTGTCGACCTTTCCGATGCCGATGCGGCCGACATATTCATTGTAGTCGATGGTGCTGATAAGAACCTGTGTACCCTCGTCAGGGTCGCCCTCCGGAGCAGGAATATAGTCGATGATCGTCTCGAAGAGAGGTTTCATATTTTCCGGCTTATCCTCCAGCTCGAGGATGGCAACTCCGGTCTTTGCAGAGGCGAAAACAAACGGACAGTCTAATTGATCGTCACTTGCGTCGAGTTCGATGAAGAGCTCAAGCACCTCATCAATCACTTCCTTCGGGCGGGCTTCAGGGCGGTCAATCTTGTTGATGCAGACGATAACCGGAAGATTGAGCTCAAGAGCCTTTTTTAAAACGAATTTGGTCTGCGGCATAGCACCCTCAAAAGCATCAACAACCAATACTACGCCGTTTACCATCTTCAATACACGCTCCACCTCGCCTCCGAAATCGGCATGTCCGGGTGTGTCAATGATGTTGATTTTAACTCCGTTGTAGTTGACTGCTGTGTTCTTGGCGAGAATTGTGATGCCGCGCTCCTTCTCAATATCGTTGGAGTCCATGACGCGCTCTTCAACGACCTGATTCGAACGGAATACGCCGCTCTGCTTTAATAATTCGTCTACCAAAGTGGTTTTGCCGTGATCGACGTGAGCGATAATGGCAATGTTTCTGATGTCTTCTCGTTTGATTTTCATAGTGATCCCCATTTGTCTGAAATATATATTTGCATGTTCATATTGCGCACGATTCGGCGATGATATTTCACTCGCGCTGCTCGTGACCGAATCGGCGCCGGTATAATGTGTGCTTTCG
>CAMALD010000021.1 GCA_945836355.1 uncultured Lachnospiraceae bacterium
TATGCGGAATACAGATCAGATAAACAGACAGTTTTTTAAGTATGTGTCACAGAATATTCTGGGGATGATTGGCATTTCCCTGTATATCCTGGCAGATACGTTTTTTATATCGCAGGCGGTCGGCGCGGACGGGATTACGGCACTGAATCTGGTACTGCCGGTCTATGCGGTGATTTTTGCTATCGGCGCGATGATCGGGGGGGGCTCCTCCATTCGTTTTTCGATTGCGAGGAGCAGTGCGGGCGCAGAAAGGGACAGTTGGTTTATGAATGCGCTTTTCTGGGGCACGGCAGCAGGGCTTGTGTTTACGGTGATTGGTCTGTCTGCGCCCGCAAAGCTGGTGGCAATGCTTGGCGGTGACGCGGAGATTGTAGCGGTGGGTTCGGGATATACCCGCATTTTTATGACCTGCGCACCGTTTTTTATATGGAATCAAATCTGCAACGCCTTTGTGCGCAATGACGGCGCGCCGTCCGTGGCGATGGCGGCAACACTTTCCGGCAGCATTTTTAATATTGTTCTTGATTATGTGCTGATGTTTCCGGCCGGCATGGGAATGAATGGAGCGGCGCTTGCTACGGCGCTTTCGCCGCTTGTGGGCGTGTCGGTCTGCTGCATCCATTTTGCGGGAAAGGATAATACGATTTCGTTCCGGCCGGTGCTCCCGTCGGTCACGCGCCTTCTGCATGCTTGCAGTGTGGGTGTGGCGGCATTTGTGGGAGAGATTTCTTCCGGTGTGATTACGATGGTGTTTAATTTCCTGATTTTGCATCTGACCGGAAATGTCGGGGTGGCAGCGTACGGTGTTGTGGCGAATGTTTCCCTGGTCGTGATGGCGATATTTAACGGTGTGGCAAACGGCACCCAGCCGCTGATGAGCGAATGCTACGGGCAGAGCATGGCGGGGAGCGGTATGCAGGCTGCCGGAAAGCTTAAGAAATTGCGGAATATGAGTATCGGGACGGCAATCCTTCTGGCACTTCTGGTGATTGCGGTCATCTGGGTGGCAGCGGAGTCCATAGCCGGAATCTTTGACCGGGAGCATGACGAAGAACTGCTCGGCTATGCGGCGGAGGGGCTGCGATTGTATTTTACCGGATTTTTGTTTGCGGGGGTCAATATTGTCGGAACAAGCATGTTCAGTGCGCTGGACAGGGCCAAGTGGGCATTTGCGGCATCCATTCTTCGGGGCTTTGTGGCAATCATCCCGTGTGCCGTTGCTTTGTCCGCTGCCTTCGGCATGAAGGGCGTCTGGCTTGCGTTTCCGGCAGCGGAATTTATCACATTGATTATCACTGTTGCAGGCTTGCTAAAAATTGTATAATTTCCTCTTGACAATTCCTATGTATGGTATTACAATTAGTTCGACATCGAACAGTTCGGATGCGAACAGTTCGAAACCAAACGGTACGAACCTGAACTATCCGGTGAATTTGTGATAGATACGGGAGCGTATCCATACTTATGAAGGGGGGGACACGGTGAAGAGAAAAAAGGCATTATGCTTTGAGTTTAAAGTGATGAATCACATTATTTTCCGCACGATTCAGCGACGGCTTACGGAGGCAGGGTTTGATGAGGTGACGGTCATGCACGGTCATATCATGGGATATCTGTATGCCAACAGTGATCATGACATCTATGCGCGTGACATTGCAAAGACATTTGAAATCGGCAAGTCGAGTGTGACGAATATTCTGCAGCTCATGGAGGAAAAGGGATATCTGACTCTGGATCCGGACGAAAGAGACGGCCGCCTCAAAAAAATCTGTCTGACGGAAAAAGGAAAAGAGACACAGCGCCAGACGATGGCATTGATTGACAAGATGCATGAGGATTTGGAGGAGGGTATCACAGAGGAGGAGAAGCAGACATTTTTCCGTGTTGCGGAAAAAATGAAGAAAAATGCTGCAAAGCCCCTAAATCAATAAAAAGGAGGAGCAAACGTGTTAAAAACATTAGCATCGTATATCAAAGAGTACAAAAAGCCTTCGATTGCGACACCGGTGTTTATGATTCTTGAGGTTCTGATGGAGATGCTGATTCCGTTTCTGTTTGCATCGTTGATTGATGACGGTGTACAGGCAGAAAACATGAATCACATTCTTACCGTCGGAGGAATCATGGTGGTGATTGCGGCAATCGGTCTGTACGCCGGCATTATGGGCGGCGTGTGCGGAGCCAAGGCGTCCACAGGCTTCGCAAAGAACTTAAGAAAGGGTATGTTTGACAAGATTCAGACCTATGCCTTTTCTAACATTGACAAATTCAGTACCGCAGGTCTGGTTACCCGTCTGACCACGGATGTGACCAATGTACAGAATTCGTACCAGATGCTGCTGCGTATGTGCATGCGCGCACCGGTCAGTCTGATTCTTGCTATGGTCATGTCCTTTGTGGTCAATGCAAGGATTGCATCCTTCTTTATGATTGCGGTCGTATTGCTCGGCTGTGTGCTGGCACTGATTATCAGCAAGGCAACAAAGTATTTTCAGGCTGCATTCCCGAAGTATGATGAGCTCAACGCGAGTGTGCAGGAAAATGTGTCCGCTATCCGCGTGGTGAAAGCGTATGTGCGTGAGGACCACGAGAAGAAAAAGTTCAAGGCAGCCAGCAACGGTATCTACGATATCTTTGTTAAGGCAGAGAAGACGGTATCCTACAACAATCCGGTCATGCAGATTACGGTTTATACCTGCATTCTTCTGATTAGCTGGTTTGGCGCCAAGATGATTGTCGGCTCGGGTGCCACGGAGCTTACCACCGGTGAGCTGACCAGCCTTTTGTCCTACTGCATGAACATTCTCATGAACCTCATGATGGTTTCCATGATTTTTGTTATGCTTTCCATGAGCTTTGCGAGCGCAAAGCGTATTGCTGAGGTGCTCAACGAGGAGCCTTCGTTAGTCAATCCGGAGAATCCGTGCTACGAGGTGAAGGATGGAAGCATTGCGTTTGAGCAGGTGGACTTCGGATACAGCGAGGGCGATGACAAGAGAGTTCTTACCGATATCAATCTCAATATCCGGTCGGGCGAGACCATCGGCATTATCGGCGGCACCGGAAGCTCCAAGTCAAGTCTGGTAAATTTAATCAGCCGTCTGTATGATGTTACCGCGGGCAGTGTGAAGGTCGGCGGCAGGGATGTACGCGAGTATGATATTGAGACTCTCCGCAACGAGGTAAGTGTGGTATTGCAGAAGAATGTCCTGTTTTCCGGCTCTATTCTCGAAAACCTGCGCTGGGGCGACAAGGATGCCACCGAGGAGGAATGCATTCGTGCCTGCAGGCTGGCATGTGCCGATGAATTTATTGAGAGCTTCCCTGACAAGTATAATACGCATATTGAGCAGGGCGGTAATAACGTATCCGGTGGTCAGAAGCAGAGACTGTGTATCGCGAGAGCGCTGCTGAAAAAGCCGAAGATTCTCATTCTGGACGACAGCACCAGTGCGGTGGATACCGCGACGGATGCGAAAATCCGTCATGCATTTGCAAACGAGATTCCGGATACCACGAAGCTTATCATCGCGCAGCGCATTTCCAGCGTGCAGCATGCAGACCGCATTATCGTAATGGATAACGGAAAAATCAGCGGCATCGGTACACACGAGGAGCTGCTGGCCAGCAATGAAATCTACCGCGATGTCTACGAGTCGCAGACCGGCGGCAGCGGTGATTTCGACGAGAATGGAGGTGAGGCATAATGCCGGGACCGGGAGGACCAAGGGGACCGATGCCGCGCGGTATGAAGCCGTCGGTGAAGAACCCTGGAAAAATTTTTAGAAGAATTATTGGTTTTGTGACTAGAAATTATCTGGTGCATTGCATTGTGGTAATTGTCTGTATCATTGTCAGTGTGCTTGCAAGTGTGCAGGGAACCTGGTTTACCAAGAATCTGATTGACCAGTTTATTGTGCCGCTGTTAAGTCAAAAGGAGCAGGGGCTGGTGCCGGACTATTCCGGGTTGCTGAACGCCATCCTGCGCGTGGCAGGCTTTTATGGGCTGGGTGTGATCGCATCCTTTACCAACACCCGCGTTATGCTCTATATCACGCAGGGAACAATGAGAAATCTGCGCGATGAGCTGTTTGTCCACATGGAGACATTGCCGATTAAGTATTTTGACACACATTCCCACGGCGATATCATGTCGATTTACACCAACGATGTGGAGACGATGCGCCAGATGATCAGCCAGAGTATTCCGCAGTTGATCAACAGCGGAATTACCATCGTCAGCGTCTTGGTAAGTATGATTTTGCTGAATGTCCCTCTTACTGTGCTTGCACTGTTTCTTATCGGTATTATGCTGTTTGTGACCAAGAAGACTACCGGACTCAGCGGAAAATTCTTCGTAAAGCAGCAGAAGAATCTCGGTATGGTGAACGGTTTCATTGAGGAAATGATGGCAGGCCAGAAGGTAGTCAAGGTGTTCTGCCATGAGAAGGAGAATATCGAGAAGTTTGACGAGCTCAACAATGAGCTTTGTGACAGCTCCTACAATGCAAACAAGTTTGTCAACATTCTGGGACCGATTAACGCGCAGATCGGAAACATCAGCTATGTCATCATCGCCATCGTCGGCGGTGCAATGGCATTGAACAATATCGGCGGCTTCTCCGTCGGCGCGCTGGTGAGCTTTTTGACCTACAACCGGAACTTGAGCATGCCGATTAACCAGGTCAGCCAGCAGTTCAACAGTATTATCATGGCTTTAGCGGGCGGCGAGCGTATCTTCAATCTTTTGGATGAGAAGCCGGAAACCGATGAGGGCTATGTTACGCTGGTAAACGCCAAGCGCGAGATGGGCGAGCTGACCGAGAGCGACAAGCGTACCGGACTTTGGGCGTGGAAGCATTATCACAAGGATACCGGCACCACGGATTATGTGGAGCTTAAGGGCGATGTGGTATTTGACGATGTGGATTTCGGCTACAATGAGGATAAGCTGGTGCTGCACAATGTCTCTCTTTATGCGCAGCCGGGTCAGAAGATTGCATTTGTCGGCTCGACCGGTGCGGGAAAGACGACAATCACCAACCTGATTAACCGTTTTTACGATATTCAGGACGGTAAAATCCGTTACGACGGCATCAATATCAACAAGATTAAAAAGGGTGACTTGAGACGCTCCCTGGGAATCGTGCTGCAGGATACCCATCTCTTTACCGGTACGGTTATGGATAACATCCGTTACGGCAAGCTGGATGCGACCGATGAGGAAGTATATGCGGCGGCAAAGCTTGCGAATGCAGATGGTTTCATTCGCAGACTTTCGGATGGCTATAACACTATGCTGACCGGTGACGGAACAAATTTGAGCCAGGGACAGCGCCAGCTGCTTGCCATTGCAAGAGCTGCCATCGCCGACCCGCCGGTATTGATTCTTGATGAGGCAACCTCCTCCATCGATACCAGAACCGAGCGCATCGTGCAGGACGGTATGGATAAGCTGATGAAGGGCAGAACGACCTTTGTCATTGCGCATCGTCTCTCCACTGTCAAGAACAGCGACTGTATCATGGTACTTGAGCAGGGGCGTATCATTGAGCGCGGTACCCATGATGAGCTGCTTGCAGCAAGGGGAAAGTATTATCAGCTCTATACCGGCAATAACATTGCGGGCTAAAAAAAGTATTATAAAACAGAAGGCGTCAGCTTGCGTCAGGTTTATGCAGGCTGACGCCTTGACTTTTCCGTTCTGTAAGGTTAATATCAGATTGTAGTGAGGTAATGCAGTAAATGGATGACAGCGAAAAGAGGGAATTTCGATGAAGCTTGGTTTGGTATTAGAGGGCGGTGCGATGAGAGGCATGTATACAGCGGGGGTGCTGGATACCTTTCTGAAAAATCAGATAACGGTAGACTGTGCGGTGGGGGTATCCGCGGGCGCTCTGTTTGGCGTAAACTACATCTCCGGGCAGGGCGGAAGAGTGATTCGTTATAATAAGCGTTTTAACAGCGACAAGAATTATCTGGGGCTGCGCCCGCTGTTGCGGGAAGGAAATATTGTCGATACAAAATATGCGTACGAGGATGTGCCGCACAGACTGGACCCGTTTGACGATGAGAGCTATAAGAAATCCGGCGTGCCGTTTTATGCCGTGGTGACGAATATTGAGACCGGCAAGCCGGAATATATACAGATACACAGTGTTTTTGAACAGATGGATGTGCTGCGCGCGTCCGGCTCCATGCCTTTTGTCTCAAAGCCGGTGGAAATCGGCGGAAAGAAGTATCTGGACGGGGGCATTGCGGACAGCATACCGTTTGAATGGCTCTCGAAGCAGGGCTGCGACAAGCTGATTGTAATTCTGACCAGAGATTTGAACTATCGCAAAAAGCCGATGTCCGCGCCACTTGTCAAAATGTATTACAGAAACAATCCGAGAATCGTGAAAAAATTACTGGAGCGGCATCAGCTTTATAACCGCACGGTAGAGCTGTTGAGAAATTGGGAGAAGGATAATAGAGCGTTTGTTATCCGTCCTTCCGAGCCGATTGGAATCAGAAGAATTGAAAAGGACCCGGATAAGCTGCAGGAAGTCTATGAGCTTGGCGTGCGCGATGCCGGCAAATACCTTCCAAAGCTGCGGGAATACATCGCAGGGAAATGATGTTGATCCGGACTGCATGATGGTGAGATTAAGGCTTATATGCCAAAGACGACATAGACTGTAAATTTTAAGCACATTTTCATGGGAAAAGTGTGCGGAAACGGAGTTTGAGTGAGGATTATTCATTGTGCGGATATTCATCTCGATTCGAAGATGGATACCCATATTTCAAAAGAGCAGGCGAAGGAGCGGAAGGCAGAGCTCCTTCACACGTTCTCGCGTATGGTGGACTATGCGGAGCTAAACGGCATCGGCACGATTCTGATTGCCGGGGATCTCTTTGATACCAAAAATGTTTCTGCCACGGCGCGGAATCATGTAAGGGCAGTTATCACCGGTCATCCGCAGATTCGCTTTTTTTATTTGCAGGGCAATCATGACGAGGGCAGTTTTGTGTCGGGGCTTGGAGAGGTGCCGGATAATCTGTATCTGTTTGACGGTGCGTGGAAGAGCTATGTGCTGGACGAGGACGGAATGGTGATACTGACCGGACTGGAGCTGAATAAGGAAAATGCCGGAGCGCTTGGCAATACGCTGACGCTTGATATGGAGAAGACAAATCTGGTGATGCTGCACGGGCAGGAGGCGGAGTACGAGGGGAAGGATAAGGCGGAGATGATACCTCTTGCCGGACTGAAAAATAAAGGAATTGATTATCTGGCGCTGGGACATATCCACTTTTATAAAGAAGGGGCGTTGGATGCGAGAGGTGTGTACTGTTATCCCGGCTGCCTGGAGGGACGCGGCTTTGACGAATGCGGCGAGCATGGTTTTGTTGTGCTTGAGATTGACGATAGCACAAAAAGAATTGCAGGCAGAGAGTTTGTGCCGATTGCTTCAAGAAGGCTGTATACCATCACCGTGGACATTTCGGATTGCCTGACCACGGCGGAGATTTTACAGGCGATGGAGGAGCGGACAAAGGAGCTGGATTATTCTGCGGACAGCCTGATTCAATATGAGCTGGTGGGAAATGTGGATGCTGCGGCGGAGAAGAATACGGAGCTGCTGCAAAAACAGATGGAGAACCGCTTTTATTTTGTGAGGGTGAAGGATCTGTCGAAATATCGTGTGGATTATTCCATGTTTGAGCTGGACAAATCCTTAAAAGGAGAGTTTATCCGCCATGTGAAGGCACAGGCAGACTTGTCAGAGGAGGAGAAGGCAGCCGTGATTCATTATGGCATACAGGCGTTGACCGGAGAGGAGATTATAGAAATATGAAGCTGATTCGCTGCCATGTGGACAATTTTGGAAAGCTGACCGACTATTCATACATATTTCAGGACGGATGCAACGTAATTTGTGAGGACAACGGCTGGGGAAAGAGCACGTTCGCGGCATTCATCCGGGTAATGCTGTTTGGGTTTGACAACGAGGGAAAGAGAAATCGGCTGGAAAATGAGCGGGAACGTTACCGCCCGTGGCAGAAGGGGAGCTACGGCGGTGAGCTGGTTTTTGAGGTGAATGGTACGGCATACCGGGTCCGCCGGGCATTTGGAGCAAAAAATAAGGATGATGATTTCGAATTGACCTTTGCAGCAACGAATCTGCCTTGCGGGGATTTTTCGGAGAACCTTGGGGAAGAGCTGTTTCAGATTGATGCGGCATCCTTCGAGCGCACGGTTTTCTTTTCCCAGAATGACTGTGGCTCTGAGACGACGGACCGTATCAATGCGAAGATTGGGAATATCACGGAGAGCGCGGATGATCTGGATCAATATGAGGCTGCGGTGGAGCGTTTGGCAGATCTGTTGAACAAGCTGTCACCGAGAAGGGTTACCGGTCTGATAAAAAAGGAAAAGAGCCGCGAAACCGAGTTGGTAAAAACCATCCGGGACAGAGCCGGTATTGAGGAAACGATACGGCAGGTGCAGGAGAAGCAGGACGAATATAAAAGGGCAAATACTGCCCTGGAGCAGGCGCAAAGGGAGCTGCAGGAAAAGCAGAAGGAAGCGGGGGCTGCCCTTGACCTCGGACATAAACGTGCCGAATATGAGCGGCTGCAGACAGAGTATAAGGAGCGGGGGGAAGCGAAGGAGCAGGCAGAGCGGTTTTTTAAAGGCATAATTCCGAGTCAGGATGAAATCAAACAGTATGCGCAGGAGTGCAATGCGAGTGTGCAGTCCGCAAGGATGTGCGAAATGCACGAGCTTGGGGAGAAAGAAAAGCAGGAGCTTATTGATCTGCAAATGGCATTTCCGGGAGGAATTCCTTCCAAGGAGGAGCTTTGGGACGCGGAAAGGCAGGCACAGGAGTATGCTGACGCTGAGAGGGAGAGCCTGCAATACCGTCTCTCTGAGGATGAGTCTGAGCGCCTGGAACGCTATGTGAAAAAATACAGCGTATACTGTCCGGGCGAGGCAGAGCAGAACAGGGTCAGGGAGCAGTGGCAGCAGTGCACGGACAGAGCCGGGAGACTTCTGGAAAAGGAGTATGCATGCAGCGCATCGGAGGCAGCATTATCGCAGAAAATGCGTGAGGTACAGGAGGAGCGGAATAGAAGAAAACGGGCAGCTCTGTCACTTGCCCTCGGAACAGGCTTTTTGCTTGCTGGTGTAATCTGCCTGATTCTGGAATTTGTACCGGTTGGAATTATCGCATGTATTCTGGGTGCGGGGCTTTTCATTGTGGGTATAAGGAATCATGGAAACAGCAGCCTACAGGCGGAGGCTGAAACGCAGAAGAAAGCATACGGGGAACTGTTTGCGGAAACGGAGCGGGAACGCGCGGAGCTTGCAGCGGAGAGGGAAAAGCTGAAATTATTTTGTGACCGGTGCGGTATTCCTTTTGCGGAGGAAACCTTTCTCGCCGAGATGGAGCTTATGCGCAGTGAAACCGAGGATTTTCACAAGCTGTGCCTGCGCCGGAACGAATATCAGAATGGAAGCTGGTGCGCGGTGCTTGCGCAGAATAAAGAAAATCTGGATGCTTTTTTGCAAAAATATGGTTCGGCGCAGCAGAACGATACAGCCGCTTTGAGCGCAAGCCGCTATATTTCTGACGTTCACAGTTTGGCGGAAAATGTGCGGAGGCTCTGTCTGCTGCAGGAAAAGCAGAAGGAGAGCGAAAAATACCGCGCGCAGGCCAAACACAGCATGATGCAGGTCAAAGCCTTTGTTGAGAGATTAGGCTTTGAGGCACAGAGCGACCTTGCCGGTCAGCTTGCTGAAATGGAAAAGCAGCTTGGCATTGCGGAGGCTGCAAGGGCGGAGCTTGCAAGGGCAAAGGAGGCGAAGGAAGCCTTTGAAAAGAAGGAGGATGTGCCGAAGCTGCTGACAGTCTCCATGCCCGCGGATGCCGTGCTGTTGGAAGAAATTGCGGAGCAGCTGAATCAGAATGCCGAAGAGATGAGTCGGAACCAGAAGCATATCGCAGAGTATGCAAGACAGCTTCAGGATTTGCGGGAAGGCGCAGATGCATTGCAGGAGACTAGGGAGGAGCTGGGGGCTCTGCGCGAAAAGCTCAAAGAGGATGAAAAGCACTATGTACTGCTTGAAAAGACAAAGCAGTATCTGGAGCAGGCAAAGAGCTCGTTCACTGCAAGGTATACGGAGCCGATCATGAGCGGTTTTCGAAAGTATTACCGGATACTGACCGGTGCGGACTGTGATAATATTCAGATGGATGCCGACACCAAAATCAGCGTGGTCGAGCAGAGTCTTACAAGAGAGATAGGTTTCTTGAGTGCAGGCAGGAAGGATCTTCTGGGCGTGTGCATCCGGATGGCTTTGATTGAAGCAATGTACCGTGATGAAAAACCGTTTCTTATCATGGATGATCCATTTGTAAATCTGGATGTGAAAAAGACACAAGGAGCCATGGAGTTTTTGGAGCAGGTGGCAGGAGAGTATCAGTGCCTGTATTTTACCTGCCATGAGAGCCGGAGCAAAAAGAGCCGTTAACGTAATCTGACAGGAGGAAGCCGGGGAATGCGACCCGGTGGGAAAGAGAGACTCTGACTCGGCACGAAGGATGTTTCAATAGAAATGAAAGAAATTCATCTTACAAATGAAAAAATATCATATTTTCACTTTACAATTGCAAATTTTCAGATATAATGGAGAAAGTCGATAAAAATATATTTGCAGTATTGGTAA